>DASUWA010000012.1 GCA_036378675.1 Acidimicrobiales bacterium | reverse complement strand
TCTGTCCCCCCAGATGCTGGGCCGGGCTGTCGCCCGCCTCGGCCCGTCGGTCGCGCTCGGTGATGCGCAGCTTTTGCCGGTGCGCACAGCTGGAGCTGATCACGCGGTCGCCGTGTGGGTGCTTCATGACGTGGTCGATCCAGACCGACTGTTGCAGGAGGCGGCTCGGGTCGTCCGGCGCGGAGGGAAGTTTGTGGTGAGCGACATCCAGGTTCACGTTCGCGAGGATCCGATCGGGAGGATCCTGGGAGAACTTACCGACCGACTGCACGCCCACCATGCCGACGTTCAGCCCCGCGGCCTGCGTGGCGAAGCGATTGTCGAGAGGGCAGCACCCCATGGCTTCACCGGAGAGGTCGTCCGGATCGAGCGAGCCTGGCCGAGCCACCCGAGCTACGAGCTTGACTCCATCCGCAAACGGGCCTGGTCCGCGCTGCGACGCCTCGACGACCGTGATTACGAGAAGATCGCCGGCCCGGCCATCGCAGACCTCGAGGCTCTTCCCCAGGAGGAGACGATCCAGCGAGCCTGGTCGGAGTTCGCTGTGATGAGCAGGGAGTGACTTCCCCTCGTGCGCCACTCAGGAGCCGGAGAATCTGCACACCAAGACGAAGCGGCAACCCGGATCTCCGCGCGTTCGTTCGGGCGCGAGGCCACGTTGTTGAGATATTCAGACTCATCAGATAGCTCGGCTGTCGGACGATATCGGCGATGGCCGATATCACGATGATCAGCGATGCGATTTAGACCAGTGAGATGACCGACGACACATCACGCACCCGGGCTTCGCAGCGCCGCCTCGGCGATGTGGCGGTCCTCAGCGCCGGTCATGGCGCCTGCTACCCCGACGGCACCTGCTACCTGACCCTCCACCACTGCGGGCAGCCCGCCAGCGATCAACGCCAACCCCGGACGATTCGCAAAGGAGGCCACGGCTGCACCATCGGATTCGGTCTCGGCGAAGAACTCGTCGGGAGGCATCCCGATGGCTGCGGCGGCATACGCCTTATTAATTGCAGTCTCGACGCTGACCAACGGCGCTCCGTCCATGCGCTGGAACTCCTTTAGAACTCCCGACTCGTCGACCACGGCAATCGTTACCTTGACCGCCATGGAGCCAGCCTCGCTCAGAGCCGCGTCGACCGTTCGTCGCGCCTATGCGGCTGAAAGCGTGGGCCTGCGGATACTGGGCGGCGCGGACGGACCACTGGCGTTGGACGTCCATCGTCGATGCTCGGAGGTTCAGTCGTCGGGTGGGCTCGGTGCAGAGCCTGACCCGGCGTCGGGGTTGGCCAGCTTCTTCTTGATCTCCTCCTCTCGGCGGCGAAGCTGCTCCTCCCAAACCCGCAGCCGCGCTCTCTCCTCTCGGTCGCGGACGACCGGGTTAAGTCCGGTCATATCCGCCGCGTCCAGCGGGTTGGAGTAGTCCCGGTACCGGTCCCCCGCGTTGGAGAGGGAGGCTTTCGACGGTCGTCCCAGCAAGAACCAGGCCGCCGCCCCAATCTCGAACAGGAAGATGATGATGATGACCCAGGCCACCTTCGGCAGGTTGCGCACGAGTACCTCATTGGTCGTGATCGCGTCGTACAACGCGTAGATCCAAAACGCGAGCAGGACCAGGAATACGACGCCATCCGCTGCCAGAAACACTTGCCCCCTCCTCAGCTCCGACGTGACTCGGGAAACGATAGCCCAGACCTTCGGAGGGCATCACAGTAATTGGATGGTCGTCCCTTCTGTCGATCGATTTAGGGTCCAAGCACGAAAGCCGAGAACCGGTCCTTGACTCCCGTTCATAGCGGCGGCTTGCCGTAACGGGACCGCATCGGCCTCAGCGTCTCGCGTATCGACGCCGACTCGTCGCCCTGGCCCGGCCGCACCGCCCCATTCCGTCCTGATCTGCGTGCTTGTTCTGGCGTTGCCGCGTCCGATCGTCCTGGCTGACATCCGTTCAAATGACTGGTTCCGGACCACCTGTCTGAGCAGGCGACCGTGAGGGTATGGACGACTCGATGGAGAGCCGGCGCAGATTCCGCCGCCTGGGACGGACAATGGCGGCAATCCTCTGGTTTCGCGTAGACGACGGGTGGATCTATTACGTGATTCTGGGCGGCTATTCCGCCGTCGTCTGCACGGGGCTCTGGCTGTTCACCCGCCACGGGTGGGTCCCGGTCGTCGTCGGCTTCGCCGTGCTCCTAGACGGAGTGACCGCCTTGCTTGTCCTGCTGAATCGTTGGTTGACGCGGCGTTTCGCGGCTCGAGGTGACCCGAAGGGATAAGTCCGTC
>DASUWA010000011.1 GCA_036378675.1 Acidimicrobiales bacterium | reverse complement strand
CTGCTCGTGTTTCTCGTCATCGAACAAAGGCTTGCTCGTCAGTCCGAGCGGTGGCAGCAAACCCTCGCTGCTGAGATCCCCGTCGTTGCAGAGCAGATCGCAATGTTGCTGAACGCCGGGTACTCGCGCGGTTCCGCGCTGTCAAGGATCGCATCGAAGGGCCACGGCTGCGTGTCGCGCGACCTACGGGACGTCGTGAATCGCATAAGACAGGGTGTGCCCGAGTCCGAAGCCCTGCGCGAGTGGGCGGAGCTTGCGCGCGTCGACGGAGTTTACCGTCTCGTCGGCGTACTCGCCCTCGGTTCGGAAACATCTGACCTTGGGAGACTCGTCTCCGCGGAAGCTCGCCAGGCCCGCCGCGACTTGCACCGGCGAACGATCGAACTGATCGAGCGTCGCGGGCAGCAGGTGTGGGTGCCGGTCACCGTCGCGACTCTCGTTCCCGGAGTGATCCTGCTGGCTGTTCCGTTCCTCGCCGCCCTGCGGCTTTTTTCCAACTCCTGAACACGTTCCGAGAAGGGAGCATGATGACCGTCCAAAAGACTCGTTACAACAGGCAAAGGACCCCGGACAAATACCCCGACGAACGTGGTGAAGGGGTGATTTCGGCAGCGATCGCGGTGCTGGTCATGGCGTTCATAGGCGTTGGCATGTGGATCGCGTTCAACACCACTTTCACCCATGCGGCGAAGCATGTCGACAACCAGGTCAACTGCATCGGTCAGACCAACACCAACTGCTGACACTCGCCGGCGCAGCTCCGAGTCGGCGGGCATCGCGATGATCGGGACCCTCGTGGGGTTCGCCATATTCCTCACGCTGCTCCTGTTCTCCGCTCAGATCCTCGTGAAGCTGTATGCGACGTCGACGCTGTCGGCGGCGGCTACCCATGCTGCCGAGGACGTGGCTTACTCGACGACGCCGGCATCCGCCGCGCCGGCCGCCGAAGCGGACGCGCGTTCCCGGCTAGGCGGTTTCGGCGCGGCCCACGCGGTGTTCACGTGGCTCGAAGTTGACGGCAACGCGGTGGTGCTGCGCGTCACCGGTGAAAGCCCGGGCTTCCTTCCGCTCCCCGCCCGCTGGAACCGAATCAGCCGGATCGTGACCGTCCGGACGGAGCGTTTTCGGTGAGGCGTTCCCGGGAGGACGACGGGTTCGTAGGCGGATTTGCCGGATTGCTGTTCGGGCTCGCCATATTCGTCATCGGCACGATGCTTGCCGCCTACGCCTGGTCAGTTGTCGAGACGAAAGCCGCGGCGTCGGCCGCCGCGCGTGAGGCGGCGCGTACCTACGTACAAGCACCGAACGCGCTCGCCGGAATCGACGCCGCGAAGCAGGCCGCCCTCGCCGCGCTCACCGGCCGAGTCTCAGATCCAGGGCGGGCGGCGGTGGGGCTGACCTCGGGCGTGTTCGGACGCTGCCAACGGATCACGATCTCTGTGTCCTATCCCGCTCCCGCGCTCAGGCTGCCGCTGGTGCAAACGATTGGCCCGCTCGGCGGGCACATGGTTCGTGCCGAGCATTCAGAACTCGTCGATCCGTACCGGACCGGTCTGCCCGGAGTCGCCACGTGCGCGTGACTCGCACACCACCCGAGCGCGGAAGTGTCCTGGCGCTCGTGCCGGCGGGATTCCTGGTGTTCATCATGCTTGCTGCTCTCGCCGTAGACAGCGCTGTTGCCTACCTCGGCCAACAGCAGCTCCACGACAACCTGGTGGCCGCGGCGAACGACGCCGCCTCGGCCGCCATCGACCACGCCACCTTCTACCGCTCCGGCGCAGTAGTTCTCAGCCTTCCGGTCGCGGAGCAAGTCGTGTGTGACAGCGTTTCAGCACAGCATTCGCCGCAGCTCCGGGCCGAGAAGCTGTGGCTCGGCGTTCGCGGCCGAGCGGTGCGCGTAGTCGGCGAGGCGCAGGTTGACGCCGTGTTCGGAAAGGCGATACCCGGCTTCGGGAGCCGGCACGTGAAAGCCGTAGTCGACTCCGTCGCCGCAAACGGTCCCGGTCAGAACGCCGCCCAGCCAGGCGCAGCCTGGGATCTTGTCGCGCTTCCTTGCACGTGACCAAAGCGGTCACGCGTGGGAACGCTGAATTACCGCCAAAAAACGACAACAACCCGCCCGCCGCGGCCTCAACCCCCTCCCGCTCCGAATGCAACCGCTGCCAGAATCGCGGCCGCGACCACGAGCTCGGCCGCGATGCCGCCAGGCCGCCGGCGCAGCAGATGCCGCCACGAACGGTCGCGAACGACCTGGGGCGGCGGCGGGGGAGGACCGCTGAGCAGCAGGTCCCCTGCGTCTGACCGTTCGGGCGGTTTCCGCCGACCGGTCCTCGCTGGTCGGCCCCATTCGCCGGTCGGAAGCGGAGTCTGTCTCGCAGCCAGGACACTCAGGCTACGCGGCCGGGCCTGGGCGGACGCGGCAAGAATGAACCGCCCATGCGCCTCGTCGTCGCAACCTGCACAGTCGACTACCAGGGACGCCTCTCGGCGCACCTGCCCGCAGCCAAGCGCCTGATCATGGTGAAGGCCGACGGCTCGATCTCGATTCACGCCGACGGCGGTGCCTACAAGCCGCTCAACTGGATGACGCCGCCGTGCCGCCTCCGGATCGATCCGGACAGGTGGGTCGTCTCCAACGACAAGGGCGAGACGCTGACGATCCTCGTGCATGAGCTGCACTCGGACGAGTCGCACGACCTGGGCTCGGATCCCGGCTTGGAAAAAGACGGCGTGGAGGCGCATCTCCAGGAGCTTCTGGCCGCCAATCCCGAGGCGCTCCGAATAGGTCTGAGCCTGATCCGTCGCGAGTACCCGACCGACATCGGTCCGGTCGACCTCCTGTGCCGCGACACCGATGGCACCGTCGTTGCGATCGAAATAAAACGCCGCGGTGAGATCGACGGGGTGGAACAACTGAGCCGATACCTCAATCGGCTCGAGCTCGACGGAAGGCTTCGACCGGTGAGGGGGATGCTCGCAGCGCAGCAGATCAAGCCTCAGGCGCAGGTGCTTGCCGCGTCGCGCGGGATCGAATGTGTCGAAGTGGACTACGAACGGCTTCGAGGAGCCGGCGACGGGCGCCTCACCCTCTTCTGAGAATCACCTAATCAGGCGTTGCCGGTCTCGAATTCGGCGTCGGACCACAGTCCCAGCGAACCGGGCGCGACCCTTTGAGGGGAGGCCGACGCCGGCGCCGCGTCGGCCAGGCGGTCCGACACGATCTCGACCGCCCTGGTCACTGGATCGCCGATTGCGCCCGGCAGCGGTGCTCCCTCTCGAAGAACGTCTTCGATCTTGCGCTCCGGTACGGCCAGAGGCGAGGCAGTTGCAAGACTTCCTGCGATCGCATTCGTCGCCAGAGGCAACGTGGCCGACGTCGAATCGAGGAGGGCGTTGAGCGCTCGGGCGGTCTCGGCCCGCGCGCGCGGGTTGCGAGGTGATCGGTTGATCACCGGAATGATTCGTGCTGGGTTGACGCCGGCAGCCACAAGGCCGCGGATCAAACCCGAAAGCGAATAGACCCCCTTCAAGCCTGGCATGCCGACCGCGAGGACGACGCTGCTTCGTAAGGCCGATCCGCGGGCGAGATGGTTGCGTTCCTCCACGTCGGCCGAACCACCCTCGGACTCGCCCTCGAAGTCGCCCGTCACGTCTGCGACGACGACTTGGAACGCCCTCCTCAGCCCCTCGATCGCGGCATCGATGGAGCGGGGACGGAGCGCGGGCCACGCGGTGGGCTGGCGAAGTCCCAACAGCAGCTGGTAGCCGCGGCTAGGAACATCAAACGTCATCCGGCGAACTTCTTCCGGGTCCGGCGAGCCGAGCCGGTGTGCTTCGACGAGCTCCTGCACCCCCGGACCGAGCTCCAGCGCATCGTGGAGCATCGCCTGGTTGGCCGTTCGGGCGAGATCTGCGAGGACTACTCGACGGCTGTTCCTGGCATCGCTGCTCAAGCCCTGAGCGAGCGCGATCGCGATCGTGGACGAACCGGTTCCGCCGGCTCCGCAGACCGTGTACATCTGTGCCAGCCACCCGGCAGGCACCGGGTCCCCAAGTGCTCCGGGCACATTGTCTCCACGCCCGACGGGACGGCAGTGGGTCGCGAGCGCCTCGAGCAGGTCGTCCCGGTTGAAGTCGGGGCCGAGTTCTGTTGCCACGCCGATCCCAAGCAATGCCGTGGGCGGATGGGCATTGTCTCGAACGACGACTACCGGGGTCATCGCTTCGAGAGCGGTTTGAACCAGGTCGCGGTCGAGCGCCGGCGAGGCGGCATCGACGAGCAAAGCCGAATGTCGCCGGCCGGAGGCCAGCCGAGCGCGGACCTCTTCCACCGAGACGCACTTGATGAACTCCGCAGCGATGGCCGCCGAATTCGACCATTGCGCCACAGCGTCGAACCATCCCGAACGGGCAGGGGCGAGCCCCAGCACGACGTACCGGTCGCTGGTCACGCCAAGCCCTCGACGTGAATCACCCGCCGGCGCCGGAAGCAGGGCCCGGACCCGGCCCCACCCCATCCGACGGCTGGGCGGCAACCAGGGTCAGTGTTCCGGAGTGCGAAGCCGCAATTACCGCCTCGACCTCGTCCAAGGACGAAACCCCGATCGTCACCTCGACCGCGCCAGGGTTCGAAAGCAGACCGGAGGTCCCGCGAGACGCTGCCAGCAGGGTGGCCCCGCGAACAACCACCGAGACGGTCCCGGATCCGCCGCTTCCGTTTGCTTCGAGGACGTCGACCGGCTGGCCGGGCGCCAACCCGCCGAGACTTCCGGGGTCGACCGACACGGTAACCGGCCTGGTGCTGGTCCCCCCGGTCCCTGCGAGCATCGCCGACTCGAGGAGTTCGCCGGCGCTTACGGGCACGGCGACGGTCTTGCCGATCAGGCCGTCCGAGGTGGCGAAAGCCGCGCCGGCGACCGTTGAGGGAAGGTGCATCGATTTCATCGAGAGATCGCCCGGTTCTATCAGCGAACCCGCTGGCAGGGATCGTGCGGCTACGGCAAAGTCCCGGCCGCTGCTGCCTCCTGCCCCGGCCATCACCGCCACAAAGACGACCAGCGCGGCGCCCGCTACGAGGAACCCGCCGACCACCGCCCGTGCCGAGGGAAGTGCCCGGCGACGGCCGACTACCCTGCGGATCGACCCGTCACCCGCAGTGGTGTGGCGCCTCCCGGCCCCAGGGCGGGCGGATTCGGGGGTCGTTTCGACAGTCGAGTCCCCAGATTCCCGCCACACCACACATGAAATCTAACGAGAAACTACCGCTTTGTCTATAGGTCCGGTATGATGGCCGGCATGAGCGAGGCGATCCAATGGATGGGCACGAGAGAGGCCTGCGAGCGGCTGGGTGTGACTCTGCGCACTCTGTACCGCTTTATCGATGAGGGTCAGCTCCCCGCTTACAAGATGGGCCGGGTTATCCGGGTTCAGGCATCGGACGTCGAGGACTTCATAACCCGTATGCGCATCGAGCCGGGCACTTTGGAGCACCTATATCCCGAACCGAAGCCGCGCGACCGGCGCCCGCAAGAGCAGGACGCCTGAGGGGACCGGGCTTCTGTCGGCCTGCTGACTCAGCGCAGCTCGCAAACGTCGATATGGCATATGCGAACGTGAACCGTGCGCCGCGCGGCGGAGTCGGTGCGAACGGTCACCAGATCGGTTCCGGAGCCGACCAACTCGCCGGACAATTGGCCTCCTCCGGAGAGGATCAGGCATACCGGCGCCCTCTCGGCGGCGAGCGCCGCCAGAGCCGACGTGAAGGAGAGTTGCAGGTGCGGAAAGCGGCTCCCGGATGCGGGGCTCTCCTGCCAGATCGCGACTATGCGATCGCTCGGGACGAGGGACGCCCGCCGGCTCCGCTGCTCCAGGACGCAGAAGTCTGGGCCGACGCCTACCAGTCGCCCGGAGAGCCGGCGCCCACCGACGTCCAGCGCCACCTCGCCTTGCGTCTCCGACAGGTCGACGAGGAGACCGGACCAGGTCGCTTCGCCGGCCGCCTGATCGCGCAGAGAACGTTCCCTGGATCGGGTCCCGGCAGCCTCCGCCGCCCTTTCGTGGGCCGCCCATCTGGCAAAGGCCGCCACGACGCTGTCGCCGCTACCGTCCCACTCCACGCCCGGCAAAACTAGCGTCGTGTTGAAAGACGAGAACTGCCTGTTCTGCAAGATCGTCGCCGGCGACATCCCGTCCAAGGAGGCGGCGTCCAGCGCGAATACCTATGCCTTTTTCGATATCAATCCGGCAGCCCCCGTGCATGTGCTGGTGATCCCCCGCGATCACATCACCAACGCAGCCCACATCGGTCCGGAGCACGGCGACGTGCTGGCCGAGATGATGATGACCGCGCAGAGGGTCGCAGAGAAGCAGGGGATCGCGGAGAGCGGTTACCGCTTGGTCTTCAACGTGGGAGCCCACGCGCTCAACAGCGTTGCCCACCTGCACATGCACGTTCTCGGCGGTCACCAGATGGGCTGGCCACCGGGATAAGCCCCGCGGAAGGTCCGGCGGAGCCCTCCCTGCAGGCGGTACCCTTACCGGCGAGCACAACCGTGTCCACGACAGTCACAGTCACGATCCCCAACCATCTGATGCCACGCCTCGTTGGTCCTCTCAACGAGAACTTGCGGTTGGTCGAGGACGCGTTCGCGGGGACGACCATTTTCGCCCGCGGTAACGAGTTCACCATCGACGGTGACGACGCCGCTCTCGCGGCGCGACTGGTGGACGAGTTGCGGCTGCTGCTCGAGCAAGGGCACGCGGTAGACCCGCAGGTCGTGCACCGGACCATCGACATGGTGCGCGCCGACGAACGCCCTTCCGAGGTTCTGACCCAGGAGGTGTTGCGATCGGCCCGTGGCCGCTCGGTGCGACCGAAGACCAGCGGTCAGAAGCGCTACGCCGACGCGATCCGCGACAACGTGATCACGTTTGGTATCGGGCCGGCGGGAACCGGGAAGAGCTACCTCGCGGTCGCTTTGGCGGTCCAGGCGTTGCAAGCCAAGCAGGTCGATCGGATCATCCTCACGCGACCGGCCGTCGAAGCCGGTGAGCGGCTCGGGTTCCTTCCCGGCGACCTGATGGCGAAGATCGATCCTTACCTGAGGCCGTTGTACGACGCGCTGTACGACATGCTCGGAACTGAGGGAGCGCGAAGGCTCCTCGACGCCGGGACCGTCGAGGTGGCTCCGCTCGCGTACATGCGGGGAAGGACGCTCAACAACAGCTTCATCATTCTTGACGAGGCCCAGAACACCACGCCTGAGCAGATGAAGATGTTCCTGACCCGTATCGGGTTCGGGTCCAAGGTGGTGGTCACTGGCGACGACACCCAGGTGGATCTTCCAGGCGGGCGCTCGGGGCTCGTCGGACTGGAAAAGGTGCTGACCGGCATCGAGGGTTTGGCCTGGGTGAAGCTGGGCCGGCGCGACGTCGTCCGCCATCGAATAGTCGCGGATATCGTCAGCGCCTACGAGGCTGCCGGCTCGGGCGAAGTCGCCTCGAGCTGAGAGGAGCCGGGGTGGGAGTGGTTGTTTTCGCGGCGGATGAGCAGTCGAGTCATCCGGTTGACACGATTCGTTGGATCCGCCTTGCCGAGGCGGTTCTGGCCGCGGAAGGGGTGCGGGGGGACACAGAGGTGTCGTTGCTTTTCGTCGACGAGGACGCAATCGCGGATCTGAACTCGCGCTTTCTCGGACGGGAAGGACCGACCGATGTCCTCGCCTTCCCGATCGACGACGAGCCGGTCGAGAGCGGCCGGTCCCCCGATTCGGGCGGTAGCGGTCCCGGATTCGCTTCCGAGCCCGAGGAAGCACCCTCGCTGCTCGGTGACGTGGTGATCTGCCCGGCGGTCGCCGAGCGAAACGCGCCGGACCACGCCGGTACCTACGACGACGAACTTGCGCTGCTCGTGGTCCACGGGCTGCTACATATCCTGGGAATGGATCACGAGGATCCTGACGAAGCCGAGGCGATGGAGGCTCGCGAGCGCGAGTTGCTCGCTCGCCATCACCGTTCCCCGGATGGCGCACCGGGCGATCAGGGAGCCGGCGGACCGATAAATCAGGCCGGAGAGGCAAACCCGGCCGAACAGGAACCCTCGAGTTGAGTACGGCGGGCCCAGCGGCCTTACCCGGAGTGATCGCCGCCGCGGCCGGCACGGGCAAGCATCACCTCAGCACTCAAGACATCGTTCTGTTGGTCGTTGTCGGTCTCCTCATCATCGCAACCGGGTTTCTTGCGATGGCGGAGACTGCGCTGACCCGGACGACCAAGGTAAGGGCGTTGACTCTGGTGGAGGAGAAGCGCCGGGGCGCCAGCATGCTGCTTCGACTCGCGGAGCGGATCGAGAGAGTCCTGCCCGTGGTGCTATTCGCCGTCGAGCTGTGCACGCTGGTGGCCGCGACCCTCGTCGGCGTCGTCGCCACTCACGCGTTCGGAGGCGTGGGCGTCGTGATCGCGACCGCTTTCGAAGTCGTGGTCATATTCGTACTTGCCGAACTGGCGCCGAAGACGTGGGCAGTTCAGCACACCGATCGGGCCGCGCTTGCGGCGGCGCCGTTCGTGCGGCTTCTTGTGGCATTCAAGCCTCTCGGTTGGATCACCCGTGCTCTCATCTGGGTGACAAACCTGATTTTGCCAGGAAAGGGCATGAGGTCCGGGCCTTACATGTCCGACGACATGCTTCGCGCGATGGCCGACGAGGCTCTCGAGGAGGATGTGATCGAGCACGAGGAACGCACCCTTATCCACTCGATCATCGACTTCGGCGACACCGTCGTCCGCGACGTGATGGTTCCCCGCCCCGACATGGTCGCCGTCGAGTCCTACGCGCACATAAGCGATGTCATCGACGTCGTAGTTCCGTCCGGGTACAGCCGAATACCGGTGTACAGCCAGGGCATCGATGACATCGTCGGAATCGTCTACGTGAAGGACCTGATGCAAGCCGAGCGGGTGGGAGACGGGGGCGCCCAGGTCTCGACGGTGATGCGACCTCCGCAGTTCACCCCGGAGAGCAAGCGGGTTTCCGAGCTGATGCGCGAAATGCAGTCGAGCAAGTTTCACATGGCGATAGTCATCGACGAGTTCGGAGGGACCGCCGGCCTGGTGACTCTCGAGGATCTCATCGAGGAGCTAGTCGGTGAGATCACCGACGAATACGACGTCGAACAGATCCCACCGGAGCGTCTCGACGATGGCACTCTCATCGTCAACGCACGTATGCCGGTGGACGAGGTCAACGAATTGCTCGAGGAGGAGGACCGCGCCCTTCCGGAAGGGGAGGACTGGGACACGATCGGTGGACTTCTTTACAGCCTGCTCGGTCACGTGCCGACTGAGGGAGAAGCGGCCGAGGTGGACGGCCATCGCCTGGTGGCCGAACGGGTTCAAGGACGACGGATCGGAAGGGTTCGGATCTCGACCGTCGCTGCTCCCCCCCCAAAGGTTGACGCCGCCGAGCGGACCGATGGGGAGAACGGCCAGACTCAGCGCCGAAATAGCGAGAACGGCACCCGTTGAAGTCTGGCTTCACCACGCTGGTCGGGCGCCCGAACGTCGGCAAGTCCACGTTGCTCAACACGATCCTCGGCCAGAAGGTGTCGATCACGTCGCCTGTTGTTCAAACGACCCGGAACCGGGTTCGAGGGGTTCTGAACCGACCGGGTGCTCAAGTGGTGTTCGTCGACACCCCCGGCGTGCACAAGCCTCGGACCCTGCTCGGGCGGAGGCTCAACGACACCGCGACTGACGCCCTTGCCGGCGTCGACCTGACCCTGTTCGTCGTAGATGCGACGTCGCCGATCGGACGGGGTGACCGGTTCGTGGCTGCGATGGTTCCCAAGGGGTCCCTATGCGTCGTCAACAAGATCGATGTGGCTAGACGGGCTCAGGTCCTCGATCAGCTACAGGCTGCCTCGGAGACGATCGAGGCCGACGAGTTCTTTCCGGTGTCGGCGAAGACGGGCGAAGGAGTCGACGAGCTGGTCGCGGCGATCCTCGATCGGATGCCCGAGGGCCCGCAGATGTATCCCGACGACATGGTGACCGACGTTCCGGAAGCATTCTGGGTCGCGGAGCTCGTCCGCGAACAGCTTCTCGCGGTGACCCGGGAAGAGGTGCCTCACTCGATCGCCTGTCGCGTCACGGAGTGGGAGTGGCCGAAAATACGGTGCGAGATTCTGGTCGAGCGGGAGTCTCAAAAGGCGATCGTCATCGGTCGGGGGGGCTGGGTGCTCAAGGAGGTCGGCACGAGGGTGCGCGCCCAGCTGCCCGAAGGGGCTTATCTGGAGTTGTTCGTGAAGGTCGACAAGAACTGGCAGAGCCGACCGAAGGCTCTGGAGCGTCTCGGTTACTGAGATGACGCCTCGGCTGGTTGCTGAGGCACGGCGCCGAGCGGCTTCGTGACGGGCGCGTTCAACGGAGCCAGGAACTCCACGACTTCCTCGCGGTAACGGGTTCGTCGCATCGGAGGCAGCGCGTTGACCAGCGCCCAGCGGTATGACGCCTTACCCAGCCTAGTGTCGAAGACGGCTACAACACCTCGGTCCTTGCGGGTCCGGATGAGCCTTCCGACACCTTGAGCCAGCATGGTGGCCGCGCGTGGGACATCGATCAGGCCGAACGCTTCGCGGCCAAGCCTTGCGCGTCTCGCTTGGAGCAGCGGATCGTCCGGCCTCGGGAAGGGCAGCCGGTCGATTGTCACCACTGATAGCGCCGAACCGGGAACATCGACGCCCTGCCAGAAGCCCATTGTGGCGAACAGGCACGAGTGCTCGTCCGTGGTGAAACGTTCCACCAGCGCCGGCTTCGGCAAGTCCGACTGGGTCAGCACGCTCCATCCGATCCGGGAGCGCAGTGCATCCGCCGCTGCGTTCATCGCACGCCAGCTGGTGAACAGAGCCAGGGTTCGTCCTTCCGCCGCCTCGATAACAGCCAGCAGCTCCTGGTGCATCGCCGCTTCATACCCGGGGTCACGAGGGTCGGGAAGATGAAGCGGGCAATAGAGAAGCGCCTGCTCGTCGTATGTGTACGGACTCCCGACGTCGAGCTGATCGAAGGATCCGTCCCTAAGTCCGAGACGCTCGGAAAGTCTCGGCGGGATGGTGGCACTGGTGAGAACCGCCGTGGGGGCGTCCCCTCGGTTCCAAAGGCGTTCGGCCATCTCAGCGCCGACATCGAGGGGGGCGACCTTGAGAATCGGCGCGTGCTCGGGGCCTTCGACCCAGGCAACCTCGCTCTCCGGCAAATCGATTACCTCGGCGAGGTCCCGTTCGAGGTGGCTGGCGGCCTGCTGAGCCCTCAAGTGCCTGGCGCGGACGCCGGCGTCAGCACCGGATACGCGGTCTGACGATGCACGAACCGCTTTTCGGATTTCGGCCAGCAACCGGTTCACCCGCTCCCGCGCGACGACAAGACGTTCGAGCGTGGAGTCCTCCAGGGGGCGCGGCAGCGAGGATCCCCGATGACCAACGAGGGCTTCTGTCAGCAAAAGCCCGGCTTCTTCGACCGCAATCGCCTGTGATTGGTCGCCGAGTATGGGACGGGTTGCACGCGCCAGTGCCTGAAAGCGTCCCGCACCGATCTCGAAGCCGAACGACGCCGAGGCGATGTCTTCCAGTTCGTGGGCTTCGTCGAACACGACCACGTCGTGGGGAGGAAGAAGTTCCCCGCCGATGGCAAGTGACGTCGCATACAGGTGCGTGTTCACGATCACGACGTCCGCGTGGGAGGCTTCCTCGCGCGCGGCTTCGGCGAAGCATTTGTCGCCGGACGGGCAGCGCGCAGCCCCGGGGCAGTCGCGCGCTGAAACGCTCACTTGGGCCCAAGCGAACGGCGACGGTTCCCACTTGAGGTCGGCTCGGTCTCCAGTGACGGTCTCTTCAGACCAAGACACGAGGCGGCGGATCTCACGGCCCAACGGTCCGAGCTGTGGGCCGGCGGTCGCCGAGGCGTCCGTCCCGCTTGACGCGGCGTCCATCACGAGCTGCTCGTCGCCGCCGGATATCTCGGCTACCCGCTGTGCGCAGATGTAGTTCGAGCGCCCCTTGAGAACCGCGAACACCACTTTCGAACCGAGCGACGCGGCCAGCTGCGGCAGATCCCGTTTGGCGAGCTGGTCCTGCAGAGCTTTGGTGGCGGTGGACACGACCGCCCTCTGCCCGAGAACGAGCACCGGAACGAGATAGGCGAGGCTCTTTCCGGTCCCGGTGCCGGCCTGCACAACCAGGTGCCGGCGCTCCTGGATGGCGTTGGCGACCGCCTCGGCCATCGTCTTCTGCGATGGGCGGTCCTCGTGTTCCGCCAACGACCCGGTCGCCTTGTCCAGTGCGGCGTTTACTTCCGGGTCGGGCACCCAGCCAGGCTATGCGGTCACATTGGCCCGGACGGGGCCCCAACCCGTCCTCCTCCGGAGCATGGGGACCCCAACCCCATGCCCGGCCGTGACACATTGGCCCGGACGGGGCCCCACGACACGTGTACGGCCCCGCCCTCCTCCCGAGCGTGGGTAACCCGGGTCAGGTAGACATTGCCCATGTGAGACTCCGGATCTTCACCGAGCCCCAGTTCGGCTTCACCTACGACGACCAGCTGGCCGCAGCCAGGACAACAGAGGAAGAGGGATTTGACGCTTTCTTCCGTTCCGACCACTACCTGACCATGGCCCCAGGCAATGGCGAGCCGGGCCCGACCGACTCCTGGGTGACCCTCGCCGGCCTGGCGCGTGAGACCTCCAAGATGAGGCTCGGGACGCTGGTCACTTCGGCGACTTTTAGGCACCCCGGTCCCCTCGCGATATACGTGGCTCAGGTCGACGCCATGAGCCAGGGCCGTGTCGAGCTGGGGCTTGGAGCGGGATGGTTCGACGCGGAGCACCGGGCATACGGGATCCCGTTTCCGCCCACTGGGGAGCGTTTCGAGCGCCTGGAGGAGCAGCTCGAGATCTTGACAGGCCTCTGGCAAACACCGCCTGGAACCAGGTACGAGTTCTCCGGCAAGCACTATTCCCTCCAAGACAGCCCAGCCCTTCCGAAGCCCGTCCAGACCCCGAAGCCTCCCCTGATCCTCGGCGGGGCAGGACCGGCCCGAACCCCCCGGCTCGCGGCCCGGTTCGCCGACGAATTCAACTCCCCGTTCCTCCAGCCCCGTGACGCAGAGGCCCAGTACGGCCGGGTTGACGAGGCGTGCGAGGCCGAGGGCCGTGACCCCGACACGCTGAGGTTCAGCGCGGCGGTCACTGTGTGCTGCGGTGTCGACGACGCCGAAATCGCCCTGAGGGCCGATCGGATCGGCCAGCCGGTTGAGGCCATCAGGGCTTTCGGCGCCTGCGGTAAACCTGACGAGGTCGCCGACCGCCTCAGCGAGTGGATCGTCGCCGGCGCCGAGACCCTCTACCTGCAGATCATCGACCTGACCGATCTCGACCACATCCGGCTGATCGCCCGCGAGGTCGCCCCGCTCCTCCCCTGAGTCGTGAGGCTCGAATGTCCGGTGGCCGCCGGCGATACGTGAGCACGGGCCTGGGTGAATTTGGCTGGACTGGGCGGTCCTGGGTAGAGAAAGTCAACCCTGGTTCCCTTTTTCTACCCAGCGGCGACCAGAGGGCCGCTCGGGCGCTCGCCCGAGCGGAGCCCGAGCGCTCGCCCGAGAGGTGTCCGAGCGCTCGCCCGAGAGGTGTCCGAGCAGTGGACAGCGGCGACCGGGGCGGCAGCCACTACCGTTCAATTCGTGGAGCTCGACGGCCTCGATCCCAACCGGATCCCGCGCCACGTGGCGTGCGTGATGGACGGGAACGGACGGTGGGCGACCAAACGGGGGCTCCCAAGGACGGAGGGCCACCGCGCCGGCGAGGACGCGCTGTTCGACGCGACGTGCGGGGCGCTGGAGCTGGGTATCGACTTCTTCACCGTTTACGCCTTCTCGACCGAGAACTGGAAACGGCCTCAGGACGAAGTCCGTTTTCTGATCAACGTCATTGCCGATCAGCTGCTCACCCGCCGCCGGGACGAGCTGCACAAGATGGGGGTGAAGATCCGGTTCATCGGGCGCCGCGACTGGAGGGTGCCGCGGTGGGTGGTGAGGCGGATGGACGAAGCCGCCGACCTGACCCGCCGCAACCGGGCCATGACCCTTACGGTGGCCTTCAACTATGGAGGTAGGGCAGAGTTGGTCGATGCGGTGAAGGCGATTGTGGAGTCCGGCGTGGCGCCGTCCAAGGTGGACGAGCGGACGATCCACCGTCACCTCTACGCCCCCGACATACCCGACCCAGATTTGGTGATCCGGACATCGGGGGAGTACCGCGTGTCCAACTTCCTCCTGTGGGAGCTCGCTTATAGCGAGCTGGTCTTCACCGACGTGCTCTGGCCGGATTTCCGCAGAGAGCACCTGACCGAAGCGGTCCGCGAGTTCCAGGCCCGCGACCGGCGCTATGGGACGACCGCCGACCGGCGCGACGACGGCGTCCCGGGCTAGGCGCGGCGATGAGCCTCTACAGGGACGAAGGGGTGGTGCTGCGGACTTACCGGCTCGGCGAAGCCGACCGGATCGTGGTGCTGCTCACCCGGGGTAGGGGGAAGGTGCGCGCCGTCGCCAAAGGTGTCCGCAAGACAAAGAGCAAGTTCGGCGCCCGGCTCGAGCCGGCGGGGCACGTCAACCTCCTGATGTACGAGGGGCGGGAGCTCGACATCATCAACCAGGCGGAAACTGTCGACCACTACCGGGCCCTTCGCGAGGACCTCGCACGCATGACCGATGCGATGGCGCTTCTGGAGGCGGTCGACCAGGTGGCCCAGGAGGGCGAGCCGAACGCCCCGTTGTTCCGCATGCTCACCGGGGCTCTCCGGACTCTTGCTGAGGCGGAGCAACGCCCGGTGTTGCTCGTGGCTGCCTTTTACTGGAAGCTGCTTGCCCTCGAAGGCGTCTCGCCGGTTCTCGACGAGTGCGTGGCGTGCGCCTCGGAGGGGGCCGCGTCGGTTGACAGCGAGCTGGTCGCGTTCGACTTCGCCGAAGGCGGCGCGCTGTGCCGGCGCCACAGGCGGGGGCCGACCATCGACCCGGATGCGTTGCCGCTGATCCAGAGGATCCTCGGAGGCGGCCTCGCCGGCGTGCTGGCGGAGCCGGCCGGACCGGCGACGGCGACGGTATCGGGGCTCGCAACGACCGCTCTCGAGGCCCACCTCGAGCGCCGGCTACGAGCGGTCCATCTCCTCGGCCACTGAACCAACTGAACCAACAGAACCAACCGAACCAGTCGGATTCGTTGGCTGAGAAGTCCGGCGTTTGGGCGTGGATTCGAGCATCGGACGGCACGAATCCACTCCCAAAGGCCCGAATTCACCCCCAAAGGTGACCGGACCGCGCGCAGAAAGGCCCGATCGGCCTCCGAGAAACAACGAGTAGCCTGGAAACCTATGGCTCCGCCGGCAATGGACGAGATCGTGAGGCTGTGCAAGCACCGCGGCTTCATCTTCCCCTCCGCCGAGATTTACGGCGGGTTCAGGTCCACTTACGACTACGGGCCCCTCGGCGTCCTCATGCTCCGGAACGTCAAGGACGCATGGTGGCGCTCGATGGTGCAGCTCCGCCACGACGTGGTCGGCCTGGACGCGGCGATCCTTTCCAGCCCGAAAATCTGGGAAGCCTCCGGCCACCTCGCCACCTTCGCCGACCCGTTGGTGGACTGCCGGAACTGCAAGGAGCGCTGGCGGGCCGACCACCTCGACCCCGACTCGAAGGACGGTCAGATCCACTGCCCGAACTGCGGGAGCACCGACCTGACCGAAGCCCGGCCCTTCAACCTGATGTTCAAGACCTACGTGGGCCCAGTGGAAGACGAGAGCAGCGTCGCGTACCTTCGCCCCGAGACGGCTCAGGGCCAGTTCGTCAATTTCCTGAACGTCCTGCAGACTTCGAGGAAGCGGCCGCCGTTCGGGATCGCGCAGGTCGGCAAGTCGTTCCGCAACGAGATAACCCCCGGCAACTTCGTGTTCAGAACGCGAGAGTTCGAGCAGATGGAGCTCGAGTACTTCGTGCCGCCCGACGAGGCGCCGAAGTGGTTCGACTACTGGTGCGAAACGCGCCTCAACTGGTACATCGATCTGGGTATTCCCCGCGAGATGCTCAGACTCCGGCCGCACACCCAGGACGAACTGTCGCATTACTCGGCAGGCACGTCCGACGTGGAGTTCTTTTTTCCCTGGGGTTGGGGAGAGCTCGAGGGCATCGCCAACCGCACCGACTACGACCTCAAGGCCCACAGCGAACACAGCGGTGTCAAGCTCGAGTACTTCGACCAGGCGTCGGGCGAGCGGTACTTCCCATACGTGATCGAGCCGGCCGCCGGCGCGACGCGAACCATGATGGCCTTCCTGCTGGCGGCCTACGACCAGGACGAGATCGGTGGCGAGGCCCGCACGGTTCTGCGCCTGCACCCGCGCATCGCTCCCTACCAGGTGGCGGTCCTCCCCCTTTCCCGCAACGAGAAACTGGTCCCGGTCGCGACGGAGGTGCTCGGTCTGGTCCAACCGATCGCGATGTGCGACTACGACGAGACCCAGTCGATCGGCCGGCGCTACCGCCGCCAGGACGAGATCGGCACACCGCTCGCGGTGACCATCGATTTCGACTCGCTGGAGGACCGCGCGGTCACCATTCGGGACCGTGACACGACGAAGCAGGTCAGGGTGCCCATCGATTCCCTCGTGGACGAGATCTCAGGCCGTCTCGCGCTGTAGATCGCTGTCCCAACCGGATTTCGGCCGTCTTCAGGGGCCTTAGACTCGGCGCATGCCGTTCGTTTACTCCTTCGACCACAAGCATCGCCGGGCACCCATGGAGCTGAAGGACCTCCTGGGCGGAAAGGGCGCCAACCTCGCCGAGATGACGTCGGTCCTCGGCCTTCCGGTGCCGCCGGGCTTCACCATCACCACGGACGCGTGCCGGGCTTACATGACAGGAGGGTGGCCCGACGGACTTTCGGACGAGGTAGCCAAGCACGTGCGCCGTCTAGAGAAGGCGATGGGAAAAAAGTTGGGCGACGCGGCAGACCCGCTCCTCGTCAGTGTCAGGTCGGGTGCGAAGTTCTCCATGCCCGGAATGATGGACACGGTTCTCAATCTGGGTTTGAACGACGCGTCGGTAAAGGGTTTGGCCGATCAGACCAACGACGAGCGGTTCGCTTACGACTCGTACCGTCGCTTCATTTCCATGTACGGTCGGATCGTTCTCGGCATTGAAGGCGAGCGCTTCGAAGGCCCGTTCGAAGCCGCAAAGACAAAGGCCGGGGTCTCGAGCGACGCAGATCTGCCGGCCGGAGAGTTGAGCGGCCTGTGCGACGTTTACAAGGGCGTGGTCGAGCGCGAGACAGGCCAGCCGTTCCCGCAGGAACCCGCGGACCAGTTGCGCGGTGCCATCGAGGCAGTGTTCAAGTCATGGAACGGTGCCCGCGCGGTCGCGTACCGCGTGCGTGAGCGCATTCCTCACGACCTCGGGACCGCGGTGAACGTGCAGACGATGGTGTTCGGCAACCGCGACGAGAACTCCGGTACCGGGGTCGGCTTCACTCGCGATCCTGCAACCGGCAACCAGGGCGAGTACGGCGACTTCCTCGTCAACGCGCAGGGAGAGGACGTCGTCGCTGGCATACGCAACACCCTCCCGCTCTCCGAGCTGAAGGTCCGGTTTCCCAAGATCTTCAAGGAGCTGATGGACATCTTTGCCCGGCTCGAGGCGCACTACCGCGACATGTGCGATACCGAGTTCACGATCGAGCAGGGCAAGCTCTGGATGCTTCAGACCCGAGTCGGAAAACGCACTGGCGGCGCCGCGTTCAAGATGGCCGCGGACATGGCGTCGCAGCGCGGCAAGTGGAGCATCACCCACGACGAGGCGATCATGCGGATCAGCGCGGATCACCTCGACCAGCTCCTCCATCCGCAGTTCGCCGACTGGCCCAAGCAGCCGCTGGGCAAGGGGTTGGCCGCGTCGCCGGGTGCGGCAGTGGGTCATGTGGTGTTTTCGGCAGACGAGGCTGCCGCGGCGGGCGACCGTGGTGAGCGAGTCATCCTCGTGCGATCGGAGACTTCCCCTGAGGACGTTCACGGGATGATCGCCGCTCAGGGCATCCTGACCACACGAGGCGGATTGGTGAGTCACGCTGCCGTCGTTGCCCGCGGTTGGGGAAAACCTGCGGTTGTCGGAGCAGAATCGGTTCGCATCGGGGACGGGGAGTTCACCTGCGGCGGGGTAACCGTCAAGGCAGGCGATTACATCTCCATCGACGGAACGACCGGTCAGATCGCTCAGGGCGAGTGGCCGGTGAAGCTTCCCGAGCTTCCCGACAGCTACAAGAAGATCATGGGTTGGGTGGACACCGCGCGCAAAGGAATGCTTGCGGTTCGCGCCAACGCCGACAACGGACCAGACGCCGCGAACGGTCGCCACTTCGGAGCCGAGGGGATCGGCCTGTGCAGGACCGAGCACATGTTCCTCGCTGAGGATCGCCTGCCGATCGTCAGGCGGATGATCCTCGCGTCGAACCCGGATGAAGAAGCCTCCGCGCTCGAGGAGCTGCGTGAGGCGCAGAAGCAGGACTTCGTGTCGATCCTCGAGGCGATGGATGGATTGCCGGTCACCGTGCGGCTGCTCGACCCACCGCTGCACGAGTTCCTTCCTTCGACAGAGGAACTCGAAATCAAAAAGGTCACTCAGGGGCTCACCCCCGAAGAGGAGAAGCTCTACGAGGCCGCCAAGGCTTGGCACGAGTTCAACCCGATGCTCGGCACTCGGGGCGTCAGGCTCGGGGTCGTAAAGCCGGGCCTCTACGCGATGCAGGTCCGGGCCCTGATGCAGGCAGCGGCGGAGCGAGTCGCCGCCGGTGGCAAGCCGAAGGTCGAAGTGATGATCCCGCTGACCGTCACACGCGAGGAGCTCGGGCTGGCTCGTTCATGGGTGGTCGAGGCCATTTCGGAGGAAACCAAGCACCTCCGGAAGAAGCCGGACGTAATCATCGGGACGATGGTCGAGACGCCACGAGCCGCGCTCACGGCCGACGAGATCGCCGAGGAGGCGGACTTCTTCAGCTTCGGCACCAACGACCTGACCCAAATGACCTTCGGCTTCTCGCGCGACGACGTGGAGGGCCGGATGATGTCCGCGTACCTCGAGGCGGGTCTGTTGAAGAGGAACCCCTTCGAGACGATCGACCAGGTTGGAGTGGGTCAACTTGTCAGTGAGGCAGTCGAGTTGGGAAGGGCCACTCGTCCCGATCTGAAGCTGGGTATCTGCGGTGAGCACGGAGGCGACCCCGAGTCGATCGACTTCTTCTACCGCGCCGGCTTGGATTACGTGTCCTGCTCTCCCTACCGGATCCCGATCGCGCGCCTGGCTTCGGCCCAGGCCGTCATCCGTAACGGGTAACGTCCTCCTAGGGCCGTAAGGTCGGGGCGTGGGAATCGTCGACGAAGACATAGCCCGAGTTCGAGCGGCTACTGACTTCGTCGCGTTGGCGAGCGAGCACCTCGCTCTGAAGAAGACCGGCAACCGTTGGGTTGGGCTGTGCCCGTTTCACGCGGAGAAGTCGCCATCGTTTTCGCTGAACGCGGAGCTCGGGTTCTACTACTGCTTCGGCTGTGGCGCGAAGGGCGACGTGATCACATTCGTTCGGGAAATCGAACATCTCGATTTCGTGGAGGCGGTCGAGCGGCTCGCCGGCAAGGCCGGCATTGCGCTGCGCTATGACGACCAGGGCACCGGTGGGCGCGACCACCAGCGGCGTACCCGGATTCACGAGACGCTCGAGAAGGCGATCGAGTGGTATCACCAGCGCCTGCTATCGGGGCCGGACAGCTCAGCGGCGAGGGCGTACCTTCGGCGGGAAAGGGGATACGACAGCGAGATTGTCCGCGCGTACAGGCTCGGGTGGGCTCCCGACGGGTGGGACACCCTCGTTCGCAGCCTGGGGGTTCCGGTGAAGGACCTGGTGGACGCCGGGCTGGCGACACTCGACAAGACCGGCCGCCATACCGATTTTTTCCGCGCCCGGATCATGTTCCCGATCTTCGAAGCCGGCGGCCGCCCGGTTGGAGCTGGAGGTCGTGCCCTTCCCGGGGGAAGACCTCCGAAGTACAAGAACACCGCCGCGACCGCGGTATATGACAAGAGCCGGGTGCTCTACGGTCTCAACTGGGCAAAGAAGGCGGTGGTGGACAAAGGTCGCGTCGTCGTGTGCGAGGGATACACCGATGTCATCGGGCTTCAACAGGCGGGAGTCAACGAGGCGGTGGCGACGTGCGGGACGGCCCTCGCGGACGGCCACATTCGGTTGTTGACCAACTTCGCCCGCCGGATCGTCCTCGCCTACGACGCCGACAGCGCCGGCCAGGCAGCGGCAGAGCGGTTCTACGAATGGGAGGACCGTTTTCAGGTCGACATCCGAGTGGCGAGCATTCCTGCGGGCGCCGATCCCGCGGATTTGGCGCGCACCGACCCCGGGACCCTGTCGAAGGCGGTGGAGGAGGCCCAACCGTTTCTCGGTTTCCGTCTGGAACGCCTGTTCGCTCGCTCGGACCTTTCCAGCCCGGAAACGCGAGCCCGCGCGGCGGGCGAGGCGATGACCATGATTCGCGAGCATCCCAACGAACTGGTGAGAGACCAGTACGTGATGCAGGTCGCCGACCGCTGCCGGGTCGACCCAGGCCGATTGCGGACCATGGAGCTGCGGAGCATCGAAGAGCCGGGTGAACGCCTGGCCGCAAAAGTCGACCGAAACAGCGAAACACGAAACGGGGCCCGTCCTCGCGTCAGCACCGCCGAGCGACCTGCACCGATTCCCCTGAGCGGGCCTGAGCTCGAGGCGCTTCGCCTTGCGGTTCACCGGCCAGAGGACGTCGCCGCCCGCCTGGAGTCGGTCCTTTTCGACCATCCATTGGGGCGCGCCGCGTTCGATGTCCTTTCCGAGGCAACCACGTTTCACGAGGCAGTCGAGGCGGCGGACCCTCAGACAGGTGACCTGCTGCAACGTCTTGCAGCGGAGGACACGGTCAGCCCGGCAGACGACGTCATGACCCGGTTGCTTGAACGTGCAGGACACCGTGCACTTCGCGATCTGCAGTCGGACATGCGCCAGGCCGCGGCTGCCGAGCAGACGTCCTACCCTCCGACTATCGCCTGGTTGAAACTGACTCTCGAGGAAATACGCTCGGAAGAACAGTCATCTGAGAACTCAGCGGCCGCAGCCCAGGAACGGTTGATACGCTGGCTGGTGGCCCGCAACGAGAAGGCGCGCCAACCGGAGGCGACACACAGTGACTGAAGGGGGGTCGATACCGTTCACGCCCGAAGGCGAGATGACGGGGCACTTCGTCGCTCTGTTGCTCGTCGGTCGTGAACGCGGCTACCTGACTCCTGACGACCTGATGGAAGTCATGGAGTCGGTTGAGTTGACGCCAACGCTGATCAACGCAGCAATCGGTCGGGTCAAGGCCGCGGGGATCGAATGGCGCGACGACACTCTGCTTGTTGCCGAAGGCGAAGATGCCGATCTCGAAGAGGTGGCCAAGCCGGTGATCAACAACGTGATCATCGACGACCTTGCCGCCAAGGAGTCCGCGCTCGCGCTCGCGCGTTTTTCGGGTCCCGCGGGGCAACGTTTACGGGCGCGTTCAGGCGCCGGCGGGGAGCCTCGCTTCGATTTCGATCTCTCGCCTGGAGGCAGCACCTCCGACCCGGTGCGCATGTATCTGAAGGAGATCGGAAAGGTTCCTCTCCTTACCGCGACCGAAGAAGTCGTGCTCGCCCGTTGCGTCGAGCAGGGGATCGCCGCGGCTGATCGACTCGCCGACTGCGAGGAGGAGACCGTCCTCCTGGGCAATCGAGAGGGGATCGCCCACGACGAACGGCTCCGCCGGGAGGGCATGGTCGCCAAGCGGATCCTGGTTGAGGCCAACCTTCGACTGGTGGTCTCGATAGCGAAGCGCTACCGCAACCGTGGAATGGCGTTCCTTGATCTCATCCAGGAGGGCAACCTCGGTTTGATGAGAGCGGTCGAGAAGTTCGACTACACGAAGGGCTTCAAGTTCTCGACCTATGCAACGTGGTGGATCCGGCAAGCGATCACGCGCGCGATCGCGGATCAGGCGAGAACCATCCGCATCCCGGTTCACATGGTCGACATCATCAACAAGGTGATGCGCGCGCAGCGTCAGCTGTTGCAGGACCTGGGTCGTGAGCCTTCCGTGGAGGAGGTTGCCGACCGAGCGGAGATGACTCCGGAGAAAGTCCGCGAGATCCTGCGGGTCAGCCAGGAAACTGTCTCTCTCGAACAGCCGATGGGCGACGACGACTTCAGCCTTTCCGACCTGATCGAGGACGAGGGGGCTATCGCACCGTCAGAAGCCGCCGCCCGGGCGATGTTGAACGAAGCGGTCAACGAGGCTCTCTCCGAGTTGTCCGAGAGGGAGCGGCGCGTTGTGCGTCTTCGGTTCGGGCTCGATGACGGGCAGATGCGGACTTTGGAGGAGGTCGGACGCGAGTTCGGCGTGACGCGTGAGCGGATCCGTCAGATCGAGTCGAAGACGCTCGCCAAGCTTCGCCACCCCATGCACAGCGGGCATCTTCGGGACTACTTACACGACGAATAGTCGCTGGTCCACCGGTGCTCCGGGGGTGGGACTCGGACCCACAACCAGCGGCTTAACAGGCCGTCGCTCTGCCGATTGAGCTACCCCGGAATGTCCATTCGACGATAGCAGAGCGTCGATCAGCCCCATTATCGCCCGATGCATCTCGCTGCTGCAATAACGGACATAGACACAACCGTGTTCGTGCTTGTTGCGACGGATTGTTGCGTCGGCACGGGCTCGGTATGGCTTCCGGAACTGCGCCAAAGGTATTCCGGTTATGTTCGACCAGAACACTTGAGCGGCGGCTAGGTCGAGACCTTCGTGAAGGTAGACACGGGCTGTTAGGCGCCGCTCATCGACGGCAAAGAAACACCGCAGCCATTCACAGTGGAAGGCAACGATTCGTGGATCGCTGTTGGCGAAAAGGACGTTCCCATCCTTCTTGGCTCCCTCGCCGGCATAGAGCGCCGCCCCGGCAGCCAGAAACGCCTGCTCACTCAAGCTCCCGAGCCGCAGGAGCCCCTCGATCTTCAGCCGCTCGATCTCGTCCGCCTTGCGCCGCTGGAGGATGTTCGGCCCACGCCGGCGAGCAGCGCGTCGAGGTTCCGGCGTGAACTCCACATCCCGAACCCAAAGGGACACCGAAGACTTCGCGACTCCTAGCTCGGAGGCGATGTCCGCGAGCGTCCAGGCCTGCGTGCGCAGTTCGCGCGCCCTTGCCTGCTCAGACAGCTTTCCGCGGTATCCCATGGTTCCACGGTATGGAGGCGGTGTGACGGGATAGGTCAGATTTGGCCCGGCTAACCTTTTCCCGAAGCCTGTATTCCGTCGGTGTCGATCCGGCCCGGCGGTGTTCTGGTTCGGCCGCTGGGGGGATGAGCGTGGAGATCGGCACCAACGCGATGGGGGGACGGCGCAGGGCAGTGGGCGTCGTTTTGGCCGGTGTCGCAGGACTGGTCCTGTCTCAGGTCGCCATTCCCGGCGCTCAGGCAGAAGGAAGCGTCCAAGCCTGGGAGGCGTCCGCCAACTCCGCGGTGGTGGGCACCTCGCCGTCCTCGAGCGGCGTGTACCTGACCAGCACGATCGGCCAGGCCTACTCCGCGTACGACCAGTCAGAAACGCAGGCCACCTCAGCACTGGTCAATCTCGGCGGCCTCGGCTACGCCGTCGCGTCGAGCCCTATCTGCGGCCAGGCCATCACGCTGAAGCAGCAGCCGCAGCCGCTCAGCGCCGACTCGGCGAACGGTCCGTCCAGCGCCACGACTCAGGCTCAGTTGTTCCCGGGGGTCAAGACGCCGCCGGGCTCCGGCACGGAGCATGTAAGCGTGTCCGTCAAGCCGGAGTCGGCAGAAGCACGCACGTACCCGGTGACTCAGGACGTCCCCGGCGTCGTGCACGTCGAAGGTATTGCGCAGTCGGAGGTTCACTACGTGGACGGACAGGCGCAAAACGCGAGCGCGTCCGTAGCCGAGGACGTGGGCCTTCTGGGCGGCAAGGTAGTCATCGACGGGCTGAAGTGGAGCGCCTCGCAACAGCGCGGCAATTCCGAACCCACCAACAAGGCCACCTTCGGCTACTCGTCGATCACGGTCGTAGGGCTTGGGGGGATCCCGATAACCATCCCCGGAACCGTTCCGATCGGGACCGCTCTGGCCGGGGTGAACGGACTTCTCGCGATGCTGGGAGTGACGATTTCGCTCCCGGCCGAGTCGGTCGATCCAGGAACAGGAGCGGTGTCGATGAGTCCACTCCAGGTCCACTTCAGCGGGTCGGCACTCGACAACCAACTCGCCAGCCCCGCAGTCGGGCCCCTCACTCAGGTCATCAACGCCTTGAACGGGCAAGTGACCCACGGCGCCGACTGCTCGCAATTGAAGAATCTTCTCGGGCAGCTCTCGACAGTTCCAGAAACGGGTCTCACGCTTCTCATGTCCAGCCTCGAGGGGGCAGGCGCGGTGGACCTGTTCTTCGGAGGGGCGAGCGCGGACACATTGGCAGCGCCATCGTTTACGAACCCCTTCGACTTCGCCGGTTCGCCCTCAGCGACGCCTCTTCCACCATCCGGGTTCTCTGGCCTTCCCCTCACCGCCCCCGGCTCGGGGCCTTCGCCGCCGAGCATGCCGAACTTGCCGAGCTACCAGGCCGCCACGCCGGCGACAGGGTCCTCCGCAGCAGCTCCGCGCAGCGGGGGATCT
This sequence comes from Acidimicrobiales bacterium, assembly GCA_036378675.1. Taxonomy (NCBI): domain Bacteria; kingdom Bacillati; phylum Actinomycetota; class Acidimicrobiia; order Acidimicrobiales; species Acidimicrobiales bacterium. The sequence continues at coordinate 57,597 of DASUWA010000011.1, read as the reverse complement.
CAACAATCCGTCCGAACGGTCGGCTTGGTCAAGTGCGTCACCATCAGCCCCCGGGGTGGCTCGGGCTGCTGGCGCGGCCTGGCTTCCGTTGCTGCGGTCGCGGTGGTCCTCCTGGGAAGCGGGTTGCTCGCAGCTGACGCGGTCTACGGCCATCGCCAACCGCGCCCTCGCCGGCGCCGCAGGAGGCTTCGGGCATGACCGACGGCGACACGACCGATCGGCAGCCCCGCGTCCTGCGTCCTTCGGACAGGAGGCTCCTTCTTGGCTACGGACCCGCCCTGGTCATCGGAGCGGCATTCCTTCTGATGGCGTTGCTCGTCCCCACGGTGGCGCCCGAGCAGAACGTCAGCGCCGGAGCCGGTTCCGGTAGCGGACAGGGTCCCGGAGCGGCAACCGGGCTTCCGGTGTCAGGGTCGTCGCAGGGGGCAGCGACCGTTGGCGGCAGCACCGCCGGCGGCTCCGGCACCTCTGGGTCAGCCATAACCGCCCATGCTGGAGTAAGCGGGAACGCCCCGCCGGTTGTGACCGCGTGTGCCGGCCGGCAGGTGCAAGGTGATCCTTACGCTCCGCCGTGCGTGCAGTTCTCGGGAGGGAACGGGGGAGCGACCAGCCTGGGAGTCACTGCCAGCACCATCACCGTCAGTTACCGGATACCTGCGGACAACGTGTCGAGCGCGCAACAAGCGATCCAGCAGATCGCGGGGAAGTACAACGCCAGCCGGTTCGCCGACTCACCCCAGTCGGTCGAGAGGACGCTGTCGGATCTGGTGGCCTACTTCAACCTGCACTTCCAGTTCTACGGCCGCAAGATGGTTCTGCAGCAGTACAACGGGCAGGGCCAGCTCGGCCAGGAGATCACAGGCGGCGGCCAAGCCGCGGCGCAGTCGGACGCGATCCACGTTGCAGACACCATGCATGCGTTCGGCGACATCAGCGCCCTGTCGCAACCGTACGCGGAAGCGCTCTCCGCCCAGCGCGTCGTCAACATCGGAGTTCCTTACATGTCGCAGGAGTGGTTTCAGCAGCACGCTCCATACGGATGGAGCTTTTTCCCGAGCTGCACCGACCTCTCCGACGAGGGCGCTGCGATCTCGGTTCGCGACATGGCCACGCAGAACGTCACGTGGGCAGGCACCGGGGTCCGCAACGGGCAACCGCGAAAGTCGGCCATCATCGCCCCCGACAACCCCGCCTACCAGCAGTGCGCGCACCGGGTGCTCGACGCTATGGCTGCTGCCGGACATCCGGCAGCCGCCAATCTCACCTACACGCTCGATCTTTCGCAGCTGTCCCAGGAGGCTGCGAGCCTCGAGCAGCAGATCGTCAACGATGGCATCACGACCATCGGATGCGGTTGCGATCCGATCACCCTCGTATATCTCACGGGCGACCTCGAAAACGCACACTACGAGCCCGAGTGGCTGAACATCGGCGCTGCGTTCACGGACATCGACCTGGTCGCCCAGCTCTTCAACCAGGCGGTCTGGTCCCACGCCATGGGGGTCTCCAACAACGGCGACGTTCCCCCCTACGGTGGATCGCTCGGATACTTCGCCGCGAAGTCGGTCGACCCGGGCAACCCCCCGGCACACATCGTGGACATCCTGTACGAGGATCTCTACATCCTCGCGCTGGGGATCCAAGAAGCCGGTCCGAACCTCACGCCGCTCAACTTCGAGAAGGGGCTGTGGAACTACGGCGGCGGGAACGGCGAATACGGGCCCTGGACCTTCAACATCAACGGCGCCGCGTACTGGACGCCGCAGCATTCATACCGGTTCGAATGGTGGAACCCGAAGGCGATGTCGAGCTTCGATCAGGAGCAGGGTTCGTGGGTGCTCGGCTCGACCTACTACACGCCGGCCACCACTCCCACCGGACCGCCGCCGGTGTTCCCCAACGGCCCCCAATGAACCGCATGACCGCACGGCTGACAAAGGACCGCAACGTCGACCGGCTCGCTGACCGCATAACTGACTGGCGGATCCTCGCAGCGGCGGGCGTGGGCGGCCTGCTGATTCTGACCCGGGTCGTTCCTCACGAGGTTCCCCTGGGCACCGTCCTATACGGGGTGCTGTACGGGAGCCTCAATGGTCTCCTCGCCCTCGGCCTGGTTCTGACCTTCAAGGTCACCCGGGCGATCAACTTCTCCTACGGCGCGATGGGCGGGCTGCCGGCTGGAATCGGTGCGTCGATCTATCTCTCGCACCGCTGGCCGTGGTCCGTCGTCGTACTCTTCTCGCTGCTGATCGGCGCGGTGGTCGGGTTCGGTGTCGGCGCGTTGATCAACTGGCGCTTTTCGAAGTCGCCGAGACTGGTGTTGACGGTTGCGAGCATCGGGCTGGCGCAACTGCTCGGCGGGATCGGGCTGTACGTCCCTCGGTGGTTCCACGGGCCGGCGTTGATTGCCTCTTTCCAGACGGGCCTGTCGGCCGTGCACACCGAGATCAAGCCGGTCCTGTTCAACGGCAACGACCTCGTCGTCGTGGCTGTTGTGCCGCTGGTGGTCGTCGCCGTCTCGTGGTGGCTGCTCGCCACCGACGCTGGCAGGGCGGTGCGCGCGATCGCCGACAACCCGGACCGGGCGCGACTTCTCGCGATTCCCGCGAGGCGCCTGCTTCTCGGAGTGTGGACGCTTGGTGGGGTGGTGGCCGCGCTCGCGGTGATTCTGCAAGCGCCCCGGGCGGGAGTGCCTCTGGACGCAGCTGCGGGACCCGCGATCCTGCTGCCGCCCCTGGCTGCGGCTGTGGTCGCGAGAATGGATTCGCTCGTTGTCGCGTTCGTCGCAGCTGTCGTCCTTGGCGTCATGGAATCGGTCGTCCGGCTCGACGTGTCGAAGCAGTCCGTCGAGACGCCCCTGTTCCTCGGCGTGATCCTCATAGCCCTGCTGCTTCAGCATCGCTCCGAGAACCGCGCGGAAACATCCGACGACTCGTCGTGGTCGGCGATCGGGGATCTTCGGCCCATAGCGTCTTACCTTCGGACCCTTCCGGAAGTGAGGGCCGCAAAAGGCATAGCGCTCATGGCATTAGCGGCGGTTCTGCTCACGCTTCCGGCGTTTGTATCGCCCGGTCGCCTCGACCAGGTCAGCATCGGGTTGGTCTTCGCCCTGGCCGCGCTGTCTCTCGTGGTGTTATCGGGGTGGACCGGCACCATAAGCCTCGGGCAGTTCGCCCTCGTCGGAGTCGGCGCCGTCGTGGCGGGCGATCTGATGATGCACTTCGATCTTGACTTCTTTCTCTCGATGGCCGCTGCCTGCGTGGCCGCCGCTGTCGTTGCCGTGGTGCTCGGCCTCCCCGCACTTCGCGTCCGGGGGCTCTACCTGGCGGTGACCACTCTCGCGTTCGCAGTCGCAGCGAACGATTTCTTCTTCAATCCGACCAACTTCGCCAAACAACTGCCGTCGTCGGTGGTCAGGCCGGTGCTCTGGAAGCGGTTTCCGCTACACGGTGAGGGCGACGTCTACCTGTTGTGCCTCGGCGTCCTTGCACTGTCGATCGTTCTGGCGCGAGGCATCCGTGCAGCGCGTTCGGGACGGGTGATTCTCGCCACCCGCGACAACATCCGCGCCGCCGAGGCTGCTGCCATCCCGACAGCCCGAACCCGACTGATGGCCTTCACGGTTGCAGGAGTGATCGCGGGTGCGGCCGGTGCCCTCTACGTCGTGATACTCGGCGGCGTCGGCTACCAAACCTTCCAGCCGGTTGACAGCATCACGGTCTTCTCGATGGTCGTGATCGGAGGACTGTCGTCGATCGGTGGATCGCTCGCCGGCGTCGCGCTGATCCAGTGGATCGGCATCGAGTTCCCCAAGGCACAACTGCTCTTGACTGGAGTCGGGCTGCTGGTGGTGTTGATGGTTCTGCCTTCCGGGCTCGCCGGACTCTACGAGCGAGCACGCGACCGGCTCGTCGTCGCGGTGGCCCGCCGTCGCGGGCTCGACACGAGCGCATGGGCCACCGTCGACGAGACCGGCGGGGATGCCGACGAGGCGACGCGGGAGCTACTGGCGGTCTCCAGCGACGACGATTTGCTGGATCCGCGCGTGCTGCTGGAGTGCCGCAACGTGTGCGCTTCGTACGGCCAGATGCAGGTGCTGTTCGGTGTGGACCTGACCGTCCGCGAGGGTGAGATCGTCGCCCTGCTCGGCACCAACGGAGCCGGAAAGTCCAGCCTCCTCCGTGCAGTCACCGGTCTCCTCCCATCCAACGAGGGGCGGGTTGCCTTCGGTACTGCGGACGTGACCGGTCACCCGACCGAGGCGATAGCCCGGATGGGGCTCACCATGATGCCGGGCGGGCGAGGCGTGTTCCCGTCGTTGACCGTCGCGGAGAACCTCAGAGTTGCTTCTTGGCCGCTGCGCGCCGATCGTTCTGCCGCCACGGAGGCTCGGCGGCGAGTGACCGACCTTTTTCCCGTTCTCTCCGAACGTTCGGCCCAGACCGCCGGAAACTTGTCCGGGGGCGAGCAGCAGATGCTGTCGCTCGCGATGGCTTTCCTGGTGCGCCCAAGGCTGCTTTGCATCGACGAATTGTCACTAGGGCTTGCGCCGACGGTTGTGTCGACGCTGCTCGACGCGGTGCGGGAGATCCACCGGCAGGGCACCACGGTTTTGATCGTCGAGCAATCGGTGAACGTCGCGCTCCTTCTGGCGGAGCGCGCGACCTTCTTGGAAAAAGGGCAGGTTCGTTTCAGCGGACCGGCCGCGGATCTACTCGACCGGCCCGACCTCCTGAGGGCGGTGTTCATCGGTTGCGAGACGGCCCATCAACAACGACCGGTCACCGTTACTACGAACGGCGGGCAAGTCGAGGAGCTGGCGACTTCGGTTTCGGTTCTCGAGTGTGCCGACCTGGTGAAGCGGTTCGGTGGCATCACTGCCGTCGACCACGTCGACTTGAGTATCCGGCGGGGAGAGGTCGTCGGGCTCATCGGCCACAACGGCGCCGGAAAGACGACCCTGTTCGACGTCATGTGCGGGTTTCTCGCGTCAGACGAGGGGAGGGTCCGGATATTCGGCGAGGATGTCACCGATTGGGCGCCTCACGAACGCGCATGGGCCGGTCTCGGCAGGTCCTTTCAGGAAGCCCGCTTGTTTCCGAGCCTGACAGTCGCCGAAACCATCGCGGTCGCCCTCGAGCGGCACGTCGCCAACCGTGACCCCTTCGCGGCGGCGTTCAGAATGCCGGCGTCAACGGACTCGGAGGCGGCGGTCGCCGAGCGAGTCGACGACCTGGTCGAGGAGCTAGGGCTGACGGCTTTCCGCGACCGGCCGGCGGGCTTGCTTTCCACCGGCACGCGTCGGATCCTCGAGCTTGCCTGTGTGATGGCGCAGCGTCCCGACGTTCTGCTTCTTGACGAGCCGTCCGGAGGTGTGGCTCAGGCGGAGACCGAGGCTCTGGCGCCATTGTTGCGCCGGGTTGTGTCCGACACCGGTTGCTCGATCGTTGTTATCGAGCACGACATGACGTTGATCTCGTCTCTCTGCGATCGGCTTATCGCGCTGGAGCTCGGGCGCATCATCGCGGAAGGGTCGCCAGACGAGGTTCTTTCGCACCCCGACGTGATCGCTTCGTATCTCGGGACCGACGCAGACGCGGTAGCCCGCTCGGGACGCCGTCAGGCGCCGGCGCGCGCCAGGTCGGGTGCGGCCCGCCCTGCGATCAAGGGAAGGTCGAGGTAGGTCTTTATCCCCGGCTCGGCACGGCACACGTATGGGATCGCGTTGACACAATGCATCGCCGTCGCCACCACACCCGGGTTGCGCAGAAGCCCCTCCTCAACCGTTTCCGGCTGCCAGCCCTTGAAGGTGACCAGCGCCGGCGGGTCGCCGACGATCTCGACTTCGAACCGTTCACCTTCCGGACCGAAGTTCCACGCCGGATCGAGGTCTTTTTCGCCCATGAGCCAGTTGACCACCGCGGCCACTACCACTTGCCCGCGGACGACGCCTTCCCATCTGAACCGGCGGGCCGCCACCAGGCCGGGTCCGATCGTCCCGATGGGAGAGTCAATCGGGGCGGACGCAACCGCGACCTCCTGGACCGTCCTTACCTCATCCGCGTCGGCGAATCCCATCTCCTTGAGAACCATCCGCACCGACTGCTTGAACCCGCCTCCAAGCAGACCCGCCATGGGGCTGTCCAGGGCCTCGGCTGGCGTGCCGCCGAAGCCCATGATGTGGCGGACAACCTCTGGGGCGTTGTAGGTGCGGATGTCTGAGAACTCCTCGGCCCGCACGAACGTGACGGCGTTCGAAAGAGCGGAGACCATGAGTGGGAAACGTTCCGTTATCCCTCCGGGGTGGATTCCGGTGCCGTGGAGAGTCGCCCGACCAGCCTCGCAAGCCTCAATCAACTGACCGACGCGGCTCGGATCGGGGTAGACCCATCCAACCGAAGTGACCACGTTCTTGCCGGATCGCAGGATCTTGGCAACCTCTGCGTCGTCCGGCACCAGCGGCGCGTAGACGACGCAGTCGGCTTCCATATCGAGGATCGCGTCGACATCGTTCGTGGCGGGCACGCCGATCGCGCCGATTCCGGCGAGCTCTCCAGCGTCCCTGCCCGCCTTCGCCGGGCTGTGCACCCAGCACCCCACGAGGTTCAGGTCGGGATGCCGCACGACTCCCTGGATGGCGGCCTGACCAACGCCGCCGGTCGCCCACTGGATAACTCGGAATGTCATGGACCGGATCTCTAATGCTTGCGGTGCTTCCTCCACAAGCTGAACGGGCTCCGGGCCCAGTCTCGTGTAGCTCAGCTTCGCCGCGAGAGAAGCAGCACAGGGATCTGGCGGATGCCCTCGGTCTTGCGGTCGTAGTCGGCGAAGCCCGGCATGAGTGTCTTCTGGCGTTCCCAGATCTCGGATCGCTCGGCGCCGTGCAGTTCGCGGGCGGTCACCGCGATGGTGTCGGTCCCGACTTCTATTTCCGTATCGGGATGCGCCAGCACGTTGTAGTACCAGTCCGGGTTCTGCGGGGCGCCACCCCTTGACGCGAAGATGGCGAAATCGTCTCCAACCGGCTGGTACGCGAGCGGGTTCACTCGTGCACGGCCGCTCTTCGCTCCGGTGTGGTGCAGCAGCAGTACCGGCGCGCCTTCGAAACCGCCACCGAGCTTGCCGGCGTTGCTCCTGAACTCCTCGATGATCTTGGCGTTGAAGTCCTGCACTTCCGGCATGGCGTCCCTCCACAGGAATTGGGTTCTCGACTTCACAACGACAGCCGGTCCAGAAAGCTTCCCTGCTAGCGGGCCGCCCCGGAGTTCGGATCGATGATCAACGAAGAGGTGTCGACCGCCTCGAAGTCTCCCGCGGGGATGGTCTTCAGCTCGTCGAGCATGGTGTTGTCCCAACCCGGCTGCGCGGCGCCCTGGAAGTACCAGTTGGATCCGTTGTCGGCGACGATCAGCCCGTAGTGCTTCATCGCGGTGAGCACGACCTGGGTGTCGTGACTGAAGTGGGATATGTCGACCGAGGCCTGCATCCGGAAGCGCGCGCCCATCGGCGGGTAGCTCGGGTCGCTAACGGAACTCGCCTCGTGACGCGCCGGCCACACGAACAGCTTGTCGGTGGTTTGCACGGTCATCCTGATCGCGTGCCGCACAATCCCGGCTGCCACCTCGTCCTGGCGTAGCAGGCCGGCAAGGATGGGCAGCCCGGCCGCATCCGCCGAAGTCCAGCCGCTCGGACGCAGGGCGTCCGATCTCAGGTTCCAGATGGCGCCCGAGCCGGCCGTCGATCCCTGTGGCGAGTAGTTGGCGTTGTACAGCTCGTACAAGCTGCAGGTCGTCGAGTCGAGCATGATCGCGTGCTGGTCGCCTCCGCTCCCCGCTCCTCCCTCGATCGGCGTGTCCGGTCCGAAGGGGTAGGGACCGGGATCGCTCTCGTCCGCGTAGTCGAAAGTTATGTTCACCTTCGGGTGAGAGGAATTGGTGACGATGAACGGGATTCCGTACGGCACCGAAGTGCCGGAATCACCGAAGTCGGGGTGGATGTGCAGGGCCGGTCCGCCGCTGTTGGCAATCCACGCCGCGCTGTGGGTGTCGACCGGCAGGTTGGACACGTCGGTGTTCCAAGCGTTGTCCGAAGGGAAGACAGGGCATCCGGCGATGGTGGGACCGACTGCCGCGACCACAGGCGGTGGCGGGGTTGGCGCCGGCGCCGGACGAGGCGCCGGCAACGTTGAGCCCCGGGCCAGAGTCGTCCGCGATCCGACGGTTGACGATGGTTGCGGTGGTCCGGTCGTGGCGGTCGTGCTGCTCGACGTGGTAGTCGTTCCGAGCGTGGACTCGGTCGACGAGCTCGTCGGTGCGGAGACCCCGCGCCCGTGCCGGGCCGCCGACGGCGCGCCGGCACTGCAGGCCGCGATGAACAAGACCGCAGCGGCCGCTGCGGCGACGACTTGGGTCGATGGATGCGAACGCACCGGTGCCATCCGAGAACCCCGCTTCAAACGTAGGTAGCGGTGATATCGGCTCGGCTCCCTCCGTCGTTGAGCCGCGGCCCGGTGCGTCTGTTGGCCAGGCCTGAGGTCGGTAAGCTGCTACTTACCGTACAGTCGCCGGGGCCCCCGCCGACGCGCCAGGATGGGAATCGGACTATGGCAACGACATGCATTCACGGATTCAACCCGCCCGATTGCCTGATATGCCGCACGCTGGGAACGAGCCCGCAACCCGCAGCGGGCGCCCGATCCGTCGAGGTTCCCCGGCAGATTCAGCAGTCGCCGCCAGACGTCCGTCGGTTCGCGACCGGAGCCGAGGTCGTTCACCCGTCGCCAACCTCGACTCCGCGGCACCGCCGCAGTCTTGGGGGATCGGTGATGCTCGTAGTCGCAGCGCTGGTCGCGTTGGGCGCGGCCGCGTGGATCCTGGCCGGTGTGGTCTTCACTTTGCTCCACCTTCTCGAGTTGATTGCCGTTGGCGCTGGAGCGGGTTGGGTCGGCTACAAGGTCGGGCATTTCCGCGGCTCTCGAAGCCGGCGCGATCGCCAGTAAATGCCTCCTCGGTTTTCAGAGCGAGCTCGAGATCCAGGCGAGTGGCCTTCCTCGAGCGGGCTCGACGATGAGGCGTTTCGCGGCCCGCGTGTTGTAAAGCCAGACTTCGCGATTGCGTACTCGAGCCTCGCAAACAGTCCCGTTCGACGATGGCGCCCAAACGCAGTTGCCGAAGGTCGTGGAGGTGGTCGGGGCGGCGAGAGCCTCAACCGTTCCCGTTTCGGTCGTGATGGCGAGGGCGGCTCCGGTGGCCGTCTGAGTCGGGTAGGCGAGCTCTCGGCCGCCGGGCGACCACACCGGCTCGCTGCCGAACATCGGGCCACGCCAATCGCTGAGAACGCTCAGCACGCTTCCGTCCCGGCTCAACACGACCATCGGGGCGTCGCTGTCGACCGGATTGAGCGGAGTTACCACCACCGCGACCGCGTCCCCGGTTGGGCTGGGATAAACGCCTAATTCGACCGGTGTCGTTGGCAGCCAACCCACATCCAGGTTCAGCTGAGCGGCGGTGGCCAGGACAAGGGGCGGCTGGCCGGCCTGGCGAAGCTCCACGTCCAAGTCTGCGGGTGCGAAACCACGGGAGTGCGACCTTCGTTGCTGGGCAGGCGTCGAGACGAACGCACCAAAGGTCTGCGGATCCCCTCCGGCGCTGTCCACCGCCCCTAGAGCGGCATCCTCCCCGCTGCCGAGCATGACCACGTCCGCAAAAGCCGGCCGTAGCGCCTGACGGGTGAGAAGGACCAGCGCTTGTCCCTTGTCGGCGAAGGACTCAGAGGGCGCGAGCGAACGGCTGCTCACGAGTTGACCAGTGACAGACGTCGGGATAGCGGTGATCTTTGTCCCGCTGAACGTGACCGCCCTGCCCGCCGAATCGATCCAGGCTGTTCCGTCGGGTGAACTCGCCAGGAAAACGACCTGTCCCTCCGCCCCTTGGGTCTCGTATGGCACAGTGCTCCCGGCGGCGGGATCAACTCGGACAATCGAACCACCGGGCGACTGCGCCACTATGCGACCGTCAAGATCCTTCAGCGCGGGGGCCGCGGCGCTTCCCGCGGGGCTGGTCGACAAGAAGGCGCCGAGAGCACCCACCGTCAGTATCGCCGCCCACAAGGCGGCTAATACCGCGCGGCTTGGTGAATACGCCTTCGAGCCGCCTGGTAAGTCCCGGACGGGCGCCCCCATCTCGATCCCCGCGTAGGCGATATCTGATGCAGCCGCGCTTGCATCCCGCGAGTCCGTAATCTCCAGGGCGTCGTCCACGCTGCGCCGGCAGTTGGGGCAGCGGGCTGCGTACTCGGAGACAATCTCAGCGCAACCCGAGCATCGCAGCATGCACGATCTACCGTATAGCCGGCGCTGAGCTTCGGCTAAGCGTCGGTCAGGCGGTGCTCGAGGAGCGCCCGTTCTGCGGGGTTGGTCGCGAGCCTGAGCGCATGGGCGTCCGACTCTCTCGCCTCAGCCGTCCTGCCCAACCTCGACAGAAGAGCGGCGCGGGTGGCGTGGAACAGGTGGTACCGGTCGAGGACATCGCGGAGCGCGTCGACCTCGAGCAGCGCTTCCTCAGGTCCCTGCACCTGCGCGATCACGATCGCCCGGTTGAGACGAACAACCGGTGACGGATCGACACTCAGTAACAAGGAGTAAAGAGCAAGCAGCTGACGCCAATCTGTCGAGGACCAACACGGCGACTCGCAGTGAACGGCTGCAATCGCCGCTTCTATCTGGTACGGCCCGACTCGCCCCATCGATGCGGCACGCTCGATCAGACGGCCGGCGGCCTCGATCCGGGAACGATCCCAGAGGGAGCGGTCCTGGTCCTCGAGCAGCACGAGGTTTCCGGTCGTGTCGAGTCGCGAGCTCCAGCGGGCCAGGTGGAGCATTATCAGCGCGAGTAGGCCCAGCGGCTCGGGTTCGTCTGGAAGCCACCGGGTGAGCAACGTCGCCAACCACGCGGCGTCGTGAGCCAGCTCGAACCGCACGGCCTGGTCGCCGGCTGTCGCGAAGTAGCCCTCGTTGAAGATCAGGTAGATGACCCGGAGCACCTGGTGCAGACGGGACGCCATCTCCTCCGGTTCCGGGCTTCGGTAGGGGATGCCCGCGACGGCGATCTTGTGCTTGGCCCGGGTGAGCCGTTTGGCGAGCGTCGGCTCGGGCAGCAGGAAGGCCCGGGCTATCTCGGAGGTAGTCAACCCGGCGACCGCTCGAAGCGTCAGGGCGACTTGTGCATCCGGATCGAGAGCCGGGTGGCAACAGGTGAAAATCAGCCGGAGACGGTCGTCGGGCTCGCGAATGGCCGTCTCGGGCAGCGCCGCGAGCAGGGCGAGCTTCTCCCGGTAACGCGCATCACGGCGAAGCCGGTCGATGGCTTTCCGCCGTGCGGTCGTGAGCAGCCAAGCTCCGGGACGCTCCGGGACTCCGTGAGTCGGCCAGTTCGACAAAGCTTCCAGCACCGCGTCGGAGACCATCTCTTCGGCGAGATCGAAGTCGCCGAGAAGGCGAACCAGGCTTGCAGTGAGCCTGGCCGCCTCCTCCCTGAACGCCCGGTCGAGAGCCGATCGAGCGTCGGTTACGGCCTTACCGTTCGAGGACAGGCCGCACCTCGACCTTTCCGTCGGGTACCGGCAGGCTGCGGACAACGGCCAGCGCCGCGTCCAGGTCGGCGACATCGACGATCACGTATCCGCCGATCGCCTCCTTCGCTTCCAGCAGGGGCCTGTCCACGAGTGTCGAGTCTCCGGCCTCCAACACGACCGTGGTTGCGGTACCAGGGGATTGAAGTTGGTGACCTTCGACGAAGGTGCCGTTGGCGAACTTCGCTGCGAACCAGGGCTCGAGCTTGGCGAACACCTGGGCTATCTCTTCCTCACTGCCGTTCTCCTGCCAGCTGCCTCTGGTCAGCAAAAACATGTACTTCATTGGTCCTCCTCGGTGATGGTAACGCCAGTACGACGAACGGAGAGGGGCCGGCAGGACAGCGTGACGAGAGTTTCCGTAGTTCCGCAGGTCTAGCCCAGCCAGTCCGCCAGTCCCTTGTTGCTGATGCGGTCCCAGGGCTTGTGCCAGGTCTTGCGCGCCTTGGCTGCTTGCTTCCGTTCTCGACGGATGAGCTCGTCCGCGACAGAGTCCCGATACTCGGGCAGATGTGCAGACGTGGTGCGGATCCATTGCTCGAGGACGACGGCATCCTGAAGCTTGCCGAGCACCGACTGCAGATCGGCGAGAGTTTTCGCCATCAGGGCGGCTTGCTCGCCGACTACCGGCGCTGCCAGTTCGGCGGCATACCGGCATCGCTTGGCGGCAATTCGCACCTGATGGAGATCTTGGTCTGCCGGCTTCGAACCCAACCGCTTCACACGGCGCTTGAGAGCTTTCCATCTCCGCGCAGTGAGGTCAGGCAGGACGTCCGCAGCTCTCAAATCTGCCGTTCGAACCGGCGGTCGATCGATCGCGTCGACGAGATGGTCAACCGTGATGACGTAAGTATCCGAGGACAAATAATCCAGGACGTGTGATCTTGCATCCCCACGTTCTTGGACCAGATGCGCGACATACACCTCGGCTTCCTCCCGCTCACGGGGTGAAAGCTTCGACACGGACTTGCGGAGCCGCTCGAGCATGACATCGGTGTCTCGGAGTGTGCCCAAGCGCGCTCCCGCCTCTTTGAGATCTCCGCGGAGCTGGTGAAGAGTCTTGGCCTTCAAAAGGGGCTTCAGGGTCGAGAGGTCGCTGCGCAAACGTCTGGTCGCAACCCGCGCCTGGTGCACCGCCTCCGAGTCATCCGTGATCCGTACCATCGGATCATTGCTGAGCAATCGGCGCACTGATCCGGCGACGGCGTAGGAGACGAGCGATTCGACCGATGATTTCTTGCTGAGCGACTGAGGAGGAAAGCGCGGCGGCTTCCATTCGAGCGCCCTGAGAACCTTCGGCTCGCCACTATCGCTCTGCGCGCCTGCGTCCTGCATGGCTTGCGCGACTGTCGGAAGTAGACCGGCGCCACGTTCGCTCTTCAGCTCCACCTCGATCTCACGGAACCGCCCTGAGCGTCCCTTCGAGGTCGTGAACTCTACGGTGTCGTCGTCGACTTCCGCAGCCGGGTCCGGCGAATCGGAAGGAAGAAGAAGGTGCTTGACCCGGGTGGTTGTCAGGTCGCATACAGGGTGAAGGCGGCGGCCCCTGCGATAAGCACCTACGAGGTCCTCGGCGTCCCGGGGGACGCTTCCGGGGCCTGCGTGGAAGTCCACCTCGGTGCGGGACATCAAGTGCTCTACCGCACCCGTCGGGTCAGGGAGCTTCAGCGTCCACTTGCCTTCCGACGCGCCGTCGGACGGCGGCCCGCCCGAGGTCGTGCCGGTGGTCCTGAAACGGAGGGTAACCCCCCAGCGGGCCAGGTCGAGAGCGGCCGTGTCGTAGTAGGTGGCCTTCAAGACCTGTTCGCCGGCGGGCCGGACCTCTACGTCGGCGATTTGTTCCAGGGCCGTTAGGCGAAAATCCTCGGCTACCTCGAACTTGACCTCCCGTTCGCTTTCCACCGGAACCGGTTTACATCACTCTGAGCCGGAGCCGCGGTCTGTTTCAGCTGATAGAGCACCGGCTTGCTGGCGCCCGCGGGAGAACACTCCTGGTACCCGCTCGGCCAGCCCGGACATCCCTCCGGCCTCGCGCCAGCGACGGGCCGTCTCCTGTTCGACGTCCCAGCCGTTGGCGACGACTTCGGCCTCGATCTTCCTGTAGGACTCGTGCAACTCGAGCACGGCCGGCCGGTTGTTCGCGACGATCGTCTTGGCAACTTTCTGTGCCGCCGGGAGAAGCTGATCGTGAGCCACCACCTCGGTTACCAGGCCGGTTCGCAGGGCGGTTCGAGCGTCCACGAAATCGCCGGTGAGACTCATCCGCCGCGCCATGGCGAACCCGACTCTTTGGGGCAGGAGCACGCTCAGACCCCATGCCGGGAGCACCCCGACCCGGGCGTGGGTGTCCGCGAACACGGCCCGCTCGGACGCGATGAGAAAGTCGCAGTTCAGGGCCAGCTCGAACCCACCCGTGATCGCGGCGCCGTTGACGGCGCCGATGATGGGCTTGCCCAACGGCGGCCACGGGAGCCAAGGCGGTCCGTCGCCGCTCGCGGGTTCGGCGAGCCGTGCCCCGCTGCTGAGCTCCTTCAAGTCGAGGCCGGCGCAGAAGGCCGGATCGGTTCCGGTGAGGATTACAGCTCCGACGGAATCATTATTAGCCAGAGCGCTGAACTCGCTGCGCAGCTGCCTGAGAACGGCCGCGCTGAGGGCGTTGCGGGCGCTGGGGCGGTTCAGGGTGACGGTCGCAACTCCATCTTCCACCGACACGATGACCAGTTGGGCGGCGTTCTCCATAGGACAGAGCGTATGGGGATCCGGCGGTATGGTCGGGGCCCGTGAGAGCGATCGTATGCAGGGAGTTCAGCGGGCCAGAGGCGCTGGAGGTCGCAGAAGTCGACGAGCCGGCACCCGCGCCAGGGCATCTTGTGGTTGACGTCAAGGCGTGCGCCATAACCGTCCCTGACCTGCTGATGACCCGCGATCAGTACCAGTACCACGCGCAGCTTCCTTTTGTGGTCGGATCGGAGGTCGCGGGAATTGTTCGCCGCGTTGGCGAAGGAGTCACGGATTTCGAACCGGGGGACCGGGTGAGCGGGTCGTCCGTGCTCACCGGGGGGTTGGCGGAACAGGCTCTCCTTCGAGCCGACACCGTCCACGGGATACCGGAGGGATCCTCTTTCGCGGAAGCGGCCGGCATCCTCTACGCGTACGGCACCTCTCACTACGCGCTTCGAGACCGAGCGGATCTCAAGCCTGGCGAGACGCTTCTGGTGCTGGGCGCTGCGGGGGCGGTGGGGTTGTCGTCGGTCGAGATCGGCCGGGCGATGGGAGCCCGGGTGATCGCCGCGGCATCGAGCGAGGAGAAACTTGCCCTGTGCCGCAAACACGGCGCTGACGAGACCATCAACTACGAGACCGAGGACCTCAAGTCGAGGACCCGGGAACTGACCGACGGCCAAGGAGCGGACGTCGTGTACGACCCAGTGGGCGGGAAATACGCCGATCCGGCGGTTCGGTCCACCGCTTGGAACGGCCGCTACCTGGTGATCGGGTTCGCGGCCGGCGACATCCCGAAGGTTCCGCTCAATCTCGTCCTGCTCCGGGGGTGCAGCATCGTCGGCGTGTTCTGGGGGTCGTTCGTCCTGCGCGAACCGGAGGTCCATCGCCGCTACGTGGCTGAGTTGATGGGCTGGTGGCAACAGGGCCTGATGCGGCCGTACGTGTCCGAGGCCTACCCGTTGGAGCGAGCCGCAGACGCCTTGCGGGACGTGGAGGCACGGCGTGCCATCGGGAAGGTCGTGGTTACCCCGTAAGCGCCGAGGTGCCGACGAACGGCGGGTTTGCCGTCAGGGGGAGTCGATGAACCCACCGATCAGCCTGGCGAGCTCAAGGGGAGCGTCCCCCTGAACGCTGTGACCGGCGTCTGCAACATGTTCGACCCGCGCGGCCGGCAATCGCTTCAGCAGCTCTGCCTCGTCTGAGTCGTCGACCACCGATTGCGGGCGCATTCCGCGCACCAGCATGACGGGAACCTTCAAGCGCGAGACGGCGTCCCATAAAGAGCCGAACTCGCGGTACGGCCGCTCCCCGGTGTCAGGTTCCAGCGCCCGGTGCCTCGCGTAGCGCCACACCCACGAGCCGTCGTCGCGCTGCTGGGCGTTGTGCAGGATTCCCCTCCGTAGAGACGAGACGCTGCGGGTCGGATTGTGCTCGATCGTCCGAGCAACAAGGGCGTCGAAGTCGGGAAAGCTCTCCGGCCCGTTGACGAACGCGGTGATCGCTCCCGACTTCTCCGCGTTGACGCTCGGTGTGATGTCCACCAGCACCAGCGCAGGCACAAGCTCAGGGTGTGAATCGGCCAGACCCAGAGCGGTGATGCCGCCCAGCGACATGCCGACAACCGCGCGTGCACTAGGAGCGAGTTCGCGGATGACTTCGGCTACATCGTTCGCGTTGTCCCACAGGTCGAGGTGTCCCGATCGTGGGCCATCCGAGTGGCCGTGCCCGGGAAGATCGATGGCTATGGCCGGCCGGTCGAGGGCGAGGAGCACGGTGTCCCACGTGTGCGCGTTCTGGGCGCCACCGTGCAAGAAGACCAGTTCCGGGTCGGACTTTCCCCACACGAGCGAGCTGATCTGGCGGCCGTCCTTTGTCGCCACCGACTGCCGCTTGACCGCTGGAGGGCTCGCGTAGGGAATTCCGTATTCGGCAGCGTTCTCGTGGAACATGCCGAACTCGTCGTAGGGAACCTTGTCGACCATGCCATCGACGGTACAACGATTGTCTCTCGCGCTTCTCAACCGGTGGGGCGGTAGGTGACCCGAACCAGCTTCCTTTTTCGGAACTCGAGCACCCAGGTGCCACCCTTGGCTCCGGGAAGTCGGTGACCCAGCTTGACCTGGAAGGTCTCTTCGAGGAAGGGCAGCACGTCGACGAGGACCTCCCGGTGGGTGCACAGCACCACGCATGCCGACGACGGCTCGTTCCTCGCCAATGCCAATATCCCCTCGCGGGCGCCTTCCCCGGCATCGGTGCCCAACCAGCTCAGGACTTCGACGTCACGTCCCGCCCGTCGCCCCAACGGTTGGACCGTTTGCAGGCATCGGAGAGACGGGCTGGAGATGATCCTGGTCGGTCTCAGCTTGGCCAGGTTCCTAGCCAGTAGCTCGGCCTGTCTGCGGCCGCGGGAGACGAGCGGCCGGTCGGCATCTTGTCCCGACCATGTCTGCTTGGGTTCGGCATGGCCGTGTCGCACCAGCACCAACCGCATGAGACGCCCCCTTTCAACCAGTCGCCGCGGCGGTCGTGCGCCGTCTAGGCGCCCTGTCTGCCGACGTGGAGGTCGTCAATTTCGTCGTCGCGGGCCCTGAGCAAAGCGGCTGCGTTGTAGTCGCTGCTGGCATACGCGTCGGCAGCCATCTGCCACATTTCGAATCCTATGGCTCCCATCTGTGAGACCAGGCTCCTCGCCCGGGGCGGCTGCTCGATTTGAAGTTGGGGTGAACCGGCGGAATTGTCGTCCAGGAGCGCGCAGCTGGGAAGAGGACAAGCTGGGGCTTACCTGGGGATATCCGACTGTCCACACGACGTTCGTCCGGAGTTAACCTCCGTGACATTCATCGTTTGGGAGGTTCGGGCGCAGCTCTCGTCTACAACTTGAGCGAGATCTCTCGCCAGAGATCCCGGTAAGCCTCGGCCGCGGCGCTTCTGGGTTGGAATTCCTCAACGGGTGAGCGCCTCACCCCCATCATCTCGAACGTGGTAGTAGCCGGGATCACTGTCGACAGGACCTCCGGCCGCGACCTCACCAACTCGTCGATGATGTCTCGGTGCAGTCGCCGGCGCATATCAACCATGGTGAAGAACGCCAGCGATTGGGGAGGAGCATGCAGTTTGCTTGAACGCGCATCACGGGAAGACTTCTTAGGCTGCTGCTTGGCCAGGAACTGCCGAAGTTGGTCGAGGGTCCGGGCGGGAAGCGGCGCGGGGATCATCGGCACGAGGAGTGTTGCCGCCGCGACGAACACGCTCTCCGATACAAGCGAAAGGCTGGGAGGGCAATCGAGGATGATCACGTCGTAGTCGTGCCGGAGCGGAGCCAGGACTCTTGCAAGGCGTTGTGTCGGTCGTTTGGTGCCCGCAAGGTGTAGGTCCATGTGTCGGTACGACGTGTCGGCCGGCAGGAGGTCGAGCCCGTCGAAGTCAGACCCCCGGATGAGACGATCGAGCTCGCTTCGTCCTCGGATCAGCGACTTTCCACCACCCTTGACCTTTGGCTTGACCCTGAACAGGTAGGTCGCCGCGGCTTGGGGGTCGAGGTCCCACAAGAGAGTGCGCGATCCCTCCTTGGCGCTGAGGTAGGCCAGGTTGACCGCCGTCGTGGTCTTCCCGACCCCTCCTTTGATGCTGTAGGTCGCAAGGATGCGGGTCAACGAACTCCTCGCGAAGAACCGAACATTCGGCGGTACCGCTTGGTTACCTCCGGAGACGCAAAGCGAGCAAAGCGATTGGCGAACTCTGCTCTCGCTCGGAGCTGCCGAGTTTCCAAGGAATCGGCGATCCTCCCCATAGCCATTAGTTCAGAAGCCGACCCCGACTTCTCTTCGAGCATCTCTTCAGCGAGATGACGGATCGCACCGGCCTGAACCTGGCTGTCCTGGAACTCGCCCAAGTTGTCTTGAAGCGCCTTCAGTTCGCGTATCGCAGTCTTCAAGTCCGAACCCGTATAGAGGGGTGCGAACATTTCGAGCATGTAGCGGAAGGCCTTGGTCTTTTTCCGGAGATCATGCAGCATTTCCGCCGGCGATTCGTCGTCGATCACCTTTCCTCTTCGAAGCACGCGACGATGTGCTCGGTCTATATGCCGGTCGAGGATCGGCCCGGCCGGTTCGGAGCCAGGCCATGAAGTAGACGACGCAGCCGCTGCCTCTTCAACCATCTGCCACGTCTCGAGGAGAAGTTTGTACCGTGGCGAGTCGAGTGCTGCCACGAGGTCGACCTGCGCCTGGGCCCGCCTTCTCTCCAGCAGCCTGACCATTCCTTCGAGATTCTCGACCCCCCCGTGGGCATCGGCGATCTGCACATCGAGGTCCCGCGCCGGTCCGGTCAGGGTGCCCAACCACCGCAACTCGGCCGAAAGGAGCTCGTCGGTTTCCAATGGAAGGAGGGCCTTTACTTGATTGAGCACCGAGCGAGCCCGCCTCGACGCGACTCGGTAGTCGTGAAGGAACTCGATGTCCGTCTGTTCCCGCACGCCCTGCTCGTTGCCGACCATCTCATTCCGGAGAGACGCGAGAACCTGAGACACCGCGAGTCCTACCGGCATGGACCGTCTCATCACGTTGATCTGCGACGGGCTGCTGCCGGGGGCGGTCACGGTCGATCCGGCCAGATGGGTGATCAGGCAACCGTCATGTTCGGCTAGACCCGCGCTCAAGAGGGCTTTCGAAACCCGTCGCGACCAATCCTCGTATCCCCGCACCGGTGACAGCGCCACCAAGCGCAGCCGCTGCGCGGCACTGTTGCCGTCGGCCGGTCTCAGGTGCCTTTCGAAGAGGACCCTGACCGTGGTCTTCATCTCTTCGTCCAGAATTGCGTAACGCTTCGTGCTGCTCTCGACGACCAGGCGACAGAGGAGGCGCCTTTCGCCGATCGCGTCGGCCAGTCGTTTCCAGGGCTCGCCGTCAGGTAGATCGCGAGCCCACTGAGGTGGGTCGTCGGCGGCGCATCTGGCGAGAACGTTGTCGTCTGCTGCCGATGAAAGCTCGAGCACGAGTGACCCCGAGTCGCCCGGCCGAAAACCCAGCGCCCAGCCGGCGCGCAGAACCCGGGAGTCAGCAGTATCGAGGTAGGTCCTCCTGGCTTTGCTCGCGTCGAGCAACCTGACCGACCAGCGGTCGCGCAGGGTCTCGACGACCGAACGGTCGGACACCCGGAAGGGCATCTTGAAGCGCTGAGCAGGCGTTTTCATCGGCGTGAGATCGCTCCGGCGGAGCGGACGGGCGGCCGGGCGGATCAGGTAACGGTACTCTGATACTCCGCCGGCATCCCGGGACTCGTCCGATTCCAGCCCGCGAGACCACACGCGACGTGAGCGGGGAGCGCGGGTTGGCTCGATCGCCGGCAGCCGCCCACTGAGACAGCGTGCAGGGGTGCCCGGAATGTTCCGTGGCCGTTCCCCGTTGAGTGTGTAATCCTGTAATCACGAGGTTGGATCATGGCCTTTGAAACTTCTGAGCTATCAACAGCGTCTCGGGCGACAGCGCCCGGGGCACCCTCCGACGGCGCGGCTCTCGACGCATATTCCCAGGTAGTGACGTCGGTCGCCGCCGATTTGACCCCGCGCGTCGCCGCGTTGGAAGTGCCGCGGCGCCGGTCTGACGGGAGGTTCGCCGCCGGCGCCGGATCGGCGGTGGTGTTCACCAACGACGGGTTTCTCCTCACCAACGCCCACGTGGTCGGCAACGCCGAGGCCGGCAAAGCTTCGTTCTCGGACGGCACCGTCGTCGGCTTCCACGTCGTGGGAACGGACCCCCTCTCGGACCTGGCTGTCGTCCGCGCCGACGGTCCGGTTCCCTCTCCAGCCCGGCTCGGCGAGGCCGCCGACCTGAAGGTTGGGCAGCTGGTTGTCGCGGTCGGAAACCCGCTCGGACTTGCCGGCAGCGTCACCGCCGGCGTGGTCAGCGCACTCGGAAGGTCCCTGCCGACCCGGGCCGGATCCAACGTCCGCGTCATCGACGACGTGATCCAGACGGACGCCGCCCTGAACCCGGGGAACTCGGGAGGTGCGCTCGCGATCTCCTCGGGTGCGGTCGTCGGGATCAACACGGCGGTCGCCGGTATGGGGGTCGGGCTCGCCATCCCGATCAACGCGACGACTCGGCAGATAATTGCCACTCTGATGTCCGAAGGAAGGGTGCGCCGGGCATACCTCGGCCTCGCCGGGACACCGGCGCCGCTGCCTCCGGCACTGGCCGCGCAGCGCGACCAGAAGACCGGGTTGCGGATCGCTCAAGTCGTCCCCGGCGGGCCGGCCGCCAAGGCCGGCCTTCATGCGGGCGACCTGCTTCTCAGCGCGGGCGACTCTGCCGTGACGAGCGCTCAGGGTCTGCAGAAGCTGATGCTCGCAGGAGCGATCGGAAAGCCGCTCGCGTTGACGGCCCTTCGCCAGGACGCGCTTGTGGACGTGATCGCCGTGCCGGTGGAGCTGACGGCGGCAGACTGACCGGCCGGGGGGCGGTTTCTCCCTCCGGTAACGTCTTCGAGCCCGTAGCCTCGGGTGAGGACCACCCGCACTTGTAGCGATCGGAGAAACACCAGTGGACGATGAGCAAGCGCGCGCCCTTCTGAAAGCGGAACGTGACCGGGTCGAGGGATTGCTGTCGGGGTTGGATACCGACCGCAGCGATGATCGAGCCGCGGTCGACGACCAGGGGACTGACTGGTCGGACCCGGCTCAGTCGATCACCTCCGAAGGGACCGATGATGCCGTCGCCGAGTCGCTGCGGGAAAGGTTGCGGGCGATCGAGCGCGCCGAGCAACGGTTGGCGAACGGAACCTACGGAAGGTCGGTCCGCAGCGGGCTCCCGATACCGGATGAGAGGCTGGAAGCCGACCCGGCCGCCGAGTTGACCGTCGAGGAGGCCAGCGCATAGCTGTGAGCCAGAGAGGTCCCAGCGAGGTGGAACCCAACAACGTCGCCGAGTTGATGGTGCGCTGCCTCGAAGAGGAGGGCGTCACCCACGTCTTCGGGATTCCCGGCGAGGAGAATCTGCGGTTCGTCCAGGCTCTCTCTTTTTCCGACATCGAATACGTGCTGGTTCGTCACGAGCAGGCTGCTGCTTTCATGGCGGAGGTTTACGGCCGCATCACCGGAAAGGCGGGGGTGTGCTCGTCGACGCTCGGTCCGGGCGCTATCAACATGCTGCTCGGCGTCGCCGACGCGACGACCGATTCCACACCGGTAGTCGCAATCTCAGCTCAAGTCGCCCGGTCACGAAGCTTCAAAGAGTCGCACCAGAACATCGACCTGGTGTCGATGTACGCCCCGGCTACGAAGTGGGCGGCTGCGGTTCCGACCGCCGAAGCGGTTCCCGAGATGATCCGCAAGGCATTCAAGCTCGCCCAAACAGAGCGACCCGGAGCCGTTTACCTGGCAGTGCCGGAAGACATCGAACAGGAGCGCCTTCCGCCCGGACTCGCTCCTCTTCCAGTGAACGTGCCCAGGGCGGAGGAGCCGTCGCCGTCGCAGCTGCACCGAGCGATGAACCTGCTTCAGACGGCCGAGAACCCGGTGGTCCTGGCGGGCCACGGCGCGGCGAGGGCGGGCGCATCGGCGGCGCTGCGGCGTTTCTCGGAGGAATTAGGACTCGCGGTAGCGACGACCTTCCACGGGAAGGGCGTGTTCCCCGACGACCACCCGAACGCGTTGGGCACCGTCGGTTTCATGCGTCACGACTATGTCAATTTCGGCTTCGACCGAGCTGACCTCATCATCGCGGTGGGATACGAGCTGCAGGAATTCGACCCGGTAAGGATCAACCCCGCCGGGGACAAGGCGATACTGCACGTGCATCGCTTTCCGGCAGAGGTCGACCGGCATTACGACGTGGACGTGGGGTTGCAAGGAGATATCAGCCACACTCTCGACGCGCTGACCAGCGGAGTAGAGCGGCGATTCAATTCGGCAGCCGGCGGACGGGCTTGCCGTTCACTCCTCGAAAGCGAGCTTGCCCGAGGGCGGAGCGACGACCGCTTCCCGGTCTCGCCTGCCCGGGTGGTGGCCGACACCAGGGCAGCTCTCCGTCGCGACGACATCGTCCTGGTTGACACTGGCGCGCTGAAGATGTGGATGGCGCGCTTGTACCCGACGTACGAGCCGAACACTTGCTTGATATCGAATGGGCTGTCGACGATGGCGTGGACGGTGCCGGGCGCGATCGGAGCCAAGATCGCCCGTCCGGCGGCGGGTGTTCTCGTCGCCACGGGGGACGGGGGCTTCATGATGAACTCGCAGGAGATCGAGACAGCACTTCGCCTTGGAATTCCGTTCACGATACTCATCTGGGTCGACGGCGAATATGGCCTGATCAAGTGGAAGATGGACCTTGAGCTCGGCAGTGATACAGATACCTCGTTCAACAATCCTGACTTCGTGACCTACGCGGAGAGCTTCGGAGCCCGCGGCTACCGGATCGAGGAGGCCGGGGAGCTACTTCCCGTACTTCGGAACGCGATGGCTGAAGACACGGTTTCCGTCGTCGCCTGCCCGGTCGATTATTCGGCGAACCTCCAGCTCACCAACGCTCTGGGGGAGTTGGACGAGCCGATCGGATAAGTGACCGACGGGTAACTTCTTCGTCGAACAAAATGAAATGAGTAGCCAAACGGCCCCAGCCATTGACGGGTCCGCCCGGCGCGCCTATAAGTGGGGGCCGGGAAGTAGACGGCGAGCAGAGGTTGACCTTCCAGCCTCACTCCAAGCCGGTTGCCTGGGGGCTTAGATGAACGAACTGCGCTGGGCAGACGAGATCGCCGCATTGGACGTGCGGCTCAGGAGAGTGGGACCCACCGCGTACGTGAGCATGAGCGGCGAAGCAGACATCTGCGGCTGGCGAGCGCTCAACGCGATGACAGACACGTTGACCAACGATTCAACCGCGGTGTCCGAGGTTGTGTTCGACCTGACCGGGCTCACTTTCGCGTGTGTGAGGACGATGTGCGTGCTCACCGAGGTGTGTAGACGGCTCTCGTCTCAGGGTGTTCACACGAGTATCCGCGGGATGCAGCCGGTCGTCGCCCGAGTCGCCAACCTCGTCGAGGCCGACCTGCCGGGAGTTGCTTCGATCAGCCGTAACTAACTGTCGTTAGGGGCACGTGTTGGACCCGGCGAGAACGTCCGCGAGCATCGAGTTCACGCCAGTGTCCCCGGCGTGGGCAAGGTGCCCCGCACCGTCGCTTCCGGGGATGCCGGTTAGCTGAGGTGTGAGCCCGAAGACCGTCTCCCAGGTACGAAGCAGGGAGTAATGGTTGTACTGGCACGACGAAGTGTGGGGAATGAGCCTCGGGCTCAACGCCACCAGACCGACCTTGCCGCCTCCGCCACTGCCTTGGATACCCGGCTGCCCCGACTCGCCGCAGCACGACGCGTTACCCGAACCCTCGTCGATGGTGATCACGATCATGCCGCCCTTCTTGAAGACGTCCGAGGCTTCGATCTGCGGAACGATTTGTGAAAGGAACGCATTGGCGCTGATCAGCCCGCCCGCTCCGGGGTTACCGTCGGCACCGGGTCCCCTGCAAGGCGAGTCGTGCCCGTCGTTGCAGAGGTTGGGCGTGATGAAGTTGAAAGCTCCGACGTGTCCGGAGGCGAGGTCTGCCGCCAGGCTTGACAAAGGCAGGACGTTCTGCTGGCACGGCGAAGTCGAGCCGAAGAGCGAATGGTCGACAAGGGAGTGGAAGTAAGGGAACGGGTTGTGCCGCGCCGCGTACTGGTCTGTCGACGTAGCCAGCTGGGTTTGGTCGAGACCGCCAACGGTCGGGTCGATTGCAACTCCACCGATCGCGGGTTGGCCACAAGGGTTGGTCTCGCGGGTGGGGGTGTTGCCCATGTCCTGCATGTATCCGCGCCACGAGATCCCCGCCGCGCCGAGTTGATCGGCGAGCGTCTTCACTGACGCCGGATAGACGCATCCCACGTCCTGTGGAGTGAGTGGTTGGTAGAAGCCCTTGCCGTCGACGCTTCCGCCGCCGTCGTGGTAGTAGGGGCAGTCCTGGCTCGTCGACGTGTACTGCGCTTGGCCCGACACCAGAGCTATGTAGTTGTCGAGGCTGGCGTGGCCGGTGGAGAAGTAGTTGGTGAAGAACACCCCTTGCTGGGCGAGCTTGTCGAGCTCGGTTCCGGTGCCCGGGAACGCCGACGATTCTGATTCGTTCTCCAGGAGGATCTGGAAGACGGTGCGTATCGGGCCGCCGGTGTTGCTGGCTCCCGCCCTCGAGCCCAAGGTAGGCAGGAAGACCAGCGCCAAGACGGTCGCGGCTGTCAACGCGAGGATCATCCGCGCGCGGCCGGCCAGGTGTTCAAGCATCAGTCCCTCCAGCGGGCAAAAAAACTGATTCCGGTGCTCATTCGGTTCCCGGAAAGCAGAACATATCAGGACAAATTGCCGGTAAGCCGCGGACAACCGGGTGGTTAACTGCGGGCAAACGTCGAACTTCTGATGATCTTCCCGTGACGGCTGGATGAAATTGGAGTCCAGGCGTTCCCGTTCGCTTCAGCGTCAGGTAGGACGGTGTGGGTCACCGTTTGTTCTCCACGGCCACACCCGCCCCGGGCCTGTCCCCCCGAGGCCTGGGGCGGGGTGGGTCATTCCGTTGGCTTCGGGGCGCGGCGACCATAAGGAAGGATGGGCGGGTGCAGGACGCCAGACGAACCAAGATCGTGGCCACCGTCGGCCCCGCCTCCGACTCCGTTGACCTGCTGAGGGCGATGGCGTCGGAAGGAATGGACGTCGCCCGGGTACCTCTCGCTCACGGCACGCTCGCCGACGCGCTGGCCCGGATCCGACTTATCCGTGAGACGGTTCCCGACATCGGGATCATGCCGGACCTCCCGGGCCCCAAGATCCGAGCGGCCGCGTTTCCTCCCGGAGGCGTTCAGCTCGAGTCAGGGCACGAAGTTGTTCTGGTAACAACCGACGACGGGCAAGGCAGCGATTCGAACCGCATCGGTGTTTGCCACCCGGCAGTCGTGCGAGGACTGAAAGCCGGGGATCGGGTCGCTCTCGGCGATGGGGGAGTCGTCCTTACTGTTGGCCAGGCGACGTCAAACGGCGTGGTGGCTGCCGTCCGCAACGGTGGGCGGCTGCAAGGGCGCCCTGGAGTGACGGTCCCATCTGGAACCGTTGAACTCGAGACACCGACGGCCGAGGATCTCGAGCGGCTCGACGCCGTGGTCGCTCAAGGTGTTGACGCAGTCGCGATTTCTTTCGTGCGATCCGCCGACGACATCGACAAGGTACGTAAGGCTGCGGGGCCCAGCTGTCCGATGCTGATCGCGAAGATCGAGACGCCAGAGGCGGTGGCGAATCTCGACGAGATTGTCGCTGAATCCGACGCAGTCATGGTCGCGAGGGGTGATCTCGGCGTACGGATGGCGCTGGAGGACGTACCCCACATACAGAAGATGATCATCCGAAGCGGGGTGCGCTACGGCCGGCCGGTGATCACAGCCACCCAGATGCTCGAATCGATGATCTCGGCTCCGGTTCCGACCCGCGCGGAGGTTGCCGACGTGGCGAACGCAGTACTGGACGGAACGAGTGCGGTTATGCTCTCCGGCGAAACGGCGATCGGCATTGACCCAGTCGGCGTCGTCGCCACCATGGCCAGGATTACCCGCCGTGCCGAACAGGACTTCGACAGCCTCGGATGGGCTAGTTCGCTAAGCCCTCAACAGATTGCGGGTGACTCGGTCAGCGTCGCCCGCCTGACCGCGGCCACGACGGCGGCGGGCTGGCGGGCAGCAGTGGAGCAGGGCGCCTCCTGCATCATCGCGTGCACCCGGTCTGGAACGACGGCGCGCTCGATTTCCCGTTTCCGTCCGCCGATGCCGATAGTCGCATGCACTCCGTCTAATCGGACCGCACGCCAGCTCAGTCTCTCGTGGGGCGTGCGAACCCTGATTATCGGCGAGGCTTCTAGTACGGATGAGATCGTGTGGTTCGCGGTCCAAGCCGTCGTTGAGGCGGGACACGCCCGGCCGGGAGATGTTGTGGTAGTCCTCGCGGGTTCTCCTCTCGAGCCGGAACCGGCGACAGACACCATGAGACTGGTGCGTATTCACTGACCAGTGTCCTAGGGGAGCAACAAAGGATTTATGGCGTCCGGGCTCTTGGTAGCCAGGCGGTGGGGTCCGAGAGGAACTTTGCCGCGGGTTTCGGAAGGTGCCCCTTGGCTATGTGGTCCAGGGTTATCGGCTCGAGTACTGTACGCAGGCTTGCTCGGGTGGCGATCCAGACGTCCTGGAGGTGGGTCGCCGCTCCTTCATATTTGGTCATCTCTGGGCGCAACCCGCGCACCTCAGCCAGAGGCCCGTCTATGGCCCGCATAACGTCCGCGACAGAGATCTCACGGGCTGGTCTCGCCAGCCTGTAGCCGCCGTCGAGCCCACGCCGGCTGCTGATGAGTCCCGCCCGGCGGAGGTCATTGAGAATCGCCGACAAGAACTTGGTCGGGAGCTCCTGGGCTTCGGCCAGCGACTCCGCGCTGGTCGGCTGGTCGCGGATCGCGAGCTCGAGGAGGGCGCGCATCGCGTAATCAACCTTCGCAGGGATGTGCACCTTGTCATTCTCGCCTACTGCGCAATCTCGAATGTGACAGTCGCCTGTACGGTCACTGCTTCCGACCCGGCTTCTAAAGGCGGTCCCCCTGGCATCGGCGCCGCATGAGCCATCATCGCCCTCGGGCGGGAAAAAACCAACCCCTGGCCCTCAGTGATTGAGAGAACCCGACCGAGGCGGACGCTGGCCGCTTCGGCGATCCGGGCCGCCCGCTGCCTCGCGTCTCCTACGGCAAGTACAGCGGCCTCTGTTCGAGCCGCTTCGGGATCTGACGCCGTCAGGTGGAAGCCACCCAATCGAAGGGCGTCTCCGGCAGCGGAGCTGATCGACTCGATCAGTCCGGGACCCTGGCTGATGTCACGAATACGAATTCGGAACCCGTAGGAAGCTCTGTAATGGTGGATACGCAGGCCACCATGGTCCATCTGAGGGAACACATTCAAGCCGGTTGTGGTCATGTCCGTATCGTCGATCTCATGCTGTCGGACGGCCGACAGAACTGATGTTGATCTGTCCGAGACAATGCTCAGTGCCTCGCCGGCGCTGTCCGCGTCCGCCTCCAGATTCACGTGAAGAACCGCTAGGTCGGGAGAAATCTCGACCGTGCCACGGCCTTCAACCACGATGACGTTCTGCGGAATGTCGTTCTGCGCCACTTCACCGTGAACATAGCGCTTCCCCGACCCCATCGCTGAGGGCATCCGTCGGTCTCACCGGGTGGCAGAGGTTGCGGCCCGCTTAAGTCGGATCGCGAGGTCTTGGTCGAAGCGCGCTCTAGCCGCTCCTCGCAACCCGGTTCGCTGGCGGATAGCTGCTATGGCGTGGGCGATGGTGCCGACCCGTAGAGCCAGATCGAGTACGTCGGTGAGACCTATACCCCATGGCTCGAGGTAGGCGTCCCGAATCCGGGTGTACCAGGGGTCGTCAGCCGTGATCCCGTTCCGTTCCTCCAGGAATCGGAACGTCGCCACAAGTGATGCGAAGGGATGGGAGATCGACGAGTCACCCCAATCAAGAACTCGTAGGCGGTCACCGTTGACGTACACGTTGTTCATGTGCAGATCGTCATGCTGGACCGTGTCGGGGATCGACTGCGATGACAGCTCGCCGCAGAGTTGCTCGAAGCGGGGCGAGAAGGCCCGCAGTCTTTGTCGATCTTGGCTGCTTAAGGGCAGGTCGCGTTTCAATAGCTCGTCGATCCGGGCGGGCAGGCTCTCGACCCGAAGGTCCGGAACGCCGTGCGCAAGGTGATCGGAGATACGGGTCGCCTCGCCTCGCTGAAGTTCGGCGTAAAGGGGAAGGATTTTCAGCCAATACTCGGGCAGATTTCCGAGGTCACCGATCCGAGTGCCGGCGTCAGCGAGCAGCAGCCAGCCACGTGTTTCGTCAACGGCCAGCACCTCGGGGACCCGATCAGGCCACCTGGAGAAAAGGTCAGAGGTCAGCCGGGGCTCGAATGCCTGCAGCTTCCCGCACTCCTTGAACCACGCCACCCCTTCAGCGAGTGGGATTCGCAGCACAGTCGACCATGGGCGCTCGTGAGTCAGTTCGACAGAGCGAGCGGGCCTGACGTATCTCTCCATCCATTCCTGTGCGGGGGAACGGTCCACCAGGGAAGTATGCGACTGACAGCACTCGGTAGGCACAATGTTTTTCGCGACTCAAGCAGCCCGAGCTGTTAGCAGATAGCGTCTCTTGGTGCTGCCGGGTGAAGGGACGTTGACTCCTCGGCGTCGCACGA
Source organism: Acidimicrobiales bacterium (assembly GCA_036378675.1). Lineage (NCBI taxonomy): Bacteria > Bacillati > Actinomycetota > Acidimicrobiia > Acidimicrobiales > Acidimicrobiales bacterium. The sequence continues at coordinate 28,944 of DASUWA010000011.1, read as the reverse complement.
TTCTTTGGTAACAAGGTGGCTGCCGGACGTACAGGAGGATGGAGAAGATGGGACTGAAGGGCTTCTCGCACATCGGCATCTGCGTCCGCGATCTCGACCTGTCGACCCGCTTCTACACCGAAGTGCTTGGCTTCCAGGAACTCTTCACGGTCGACTTCGACGATGAATACGTCGCGACCATGGAACGGTCCGGGAGATTCACGTCGCGAATCCTGCGCCGCGACGACCTGCGCATTGAGTTGCTGCGGTGGGCAGATGGACAAACGATCGGAGACGGTGCTCGCCGGCCGATGAATGCGATCGGTCTTACGCACCTTGCCTTCAGAGTCGACACGATCGACGAGTTAAACGAGATCGCTCGGCGGGCCGGAGGTGACGTCTGGCCGGAAACGCTCAGCACCGTGAAGGGCCTGGGGATCGATCGCGGTTCCGTCGAGAACATCTACCTCACCGATCCTGACGGCGTGAGAATCGAATGCATGACCGGCACCCCGGACTTCGCCTCGATGTGAGGCAGTGTGGAACCACGGTGTTGCTCGGTAAGGCTTCAAAGGCTCTGGGTCAGGCCTCCGTCGATTATGTAGTCGGCTCCTGTGATGTTGCCGCTTCGGTCGCTTGCCAGGAACACGATGAGGTCGGCTACTTCCTGTGCGCTGGTGAACCTGTGGGTGGCTGTGTCGCGGACGGCGTTGTCTTCGTAGACCGAGGGCTTCCCCCCTCGGGAAGTTGACAATGATGCGGCGACGCCCTCGTTACCTAGCCATAGATCTGTCGTGACCGGGCCGGGGCTTACGGTGTTGACACGTATGCCGTGTGGACCGAGTTCCTTTGAGAGTGCTTTGGAGTAGTTGACTAGAGCGGCTTTCGCAGCGCTGTAGTCGATGACGAGAGGGTCCGGGAGGGACGCGTTCACCGATGCGGTGTTTACGATTGTCCCACGGCCCCTTTCGATCAGGTGGGGCACCGCTGCGCGAGAGACACGAACGGCTGCCATGAGTGTGAGGTTGAGCGAGTACAACCATTCTTCGTCGGTCACTGATCCCGATCCCCCAGTCCTGGGCGTCACGGCTCCGGCGTTGTTAATGACAATGTCGATCGGCCCTGCATCGAGCGCGGCTTCGACGAGGTTGCCGGGACCCGTCTCCGAGGCCAGGTCAACCTGAATGTCTATCGCCTGCCCATTTCCGACGAGTTCCTTGAGTTCGGGCGAGGTTTCGCGCGATCCGGCGACGACGTAAACCCCCTCGGCGGCAAGAGTGCGTGCCACTGTTAAGCCGATACCTTTGCTGGCTCCTGTAACTAGGGCTCGTTTTCCGGCCATGCCCATGTCCACTGTGATATCCCTTCAGGCAGCCGCCTGTCTCAGAGTCCCTTGCTGTTGAGCCACTCGAGGATCGCCCCGGCGACGTCCTTCCAGCCACTGTCGATGGTTAGCGAGTGGCCCCGCCCTTCGAACTGCCTAAGTTCGGTCACGGCGGCCGATTCTCTGTACTGCTTGAGCGTGGATCGCGTGACAACGTCAGGGACGGTGTGGTCAGCGGTCCCGGAGATCAACAGGAGCGGGCCTCGTCCCTCGTTAGCGGTATTGACTTTGGCCGGGGAGTGCAGCGAGAAGTTCGCAACCGCGGCCTGGAACAACGGCTTCGCCGGGGACGGGATCGTCCATTTCTCGAACAGCTCACTCGATTCTTCCTCGGAGAGCGCGTTCCCGAAACCGAATCGGAACTCCTTCTCGGTGAGAGACACCGATTTGTGAAGGTTCGCGGGGTTTCCCAACGCTGGCAAGCCGGCTCGTAGTTGGGCCAGTGGCAAGGGAAGGACTCCCTTGATCTGGGCAGGGTCGATCGCTACCGCGGCGGCGCCGTGATCTTCGCCTAAGAGCTTCTCGGCGATAAGGCCTCCAAAGGAGTGGCCTATGACGATCGGTGATTCGTCGAGTGATTCGATGATCCCGGCCATGTGGTCGGTGATCTCGTCGATCCCGATATTGGCGACAAGGTCAGGCTGCTTTCGGGCTTCCACGACGGTTGCCGGTTCGTTGGGCCAGCCTGGGGCGATTGGGTCGTATCCGGAGTCAGCGAAGAGCTCGACCCATGGGGTCCAGCTGGTTGAGTGCAGCCACAATCCGTGGATGAAAACTACGGGCCTGCGATTGACGGCCATGGCGAACCTTTCCCGAGTGGGTGTCCCGGCAAGCCAACACCGGTTTGCAGGTGTCGTCCAATACCTATTCGACACGGATCGATGACCGGTCGGGAATGGTTTCCCGAGACCCAACTAGTATCCGCGCACGCGCTCGTCACCTCCCGGCTCGGGCGCTAGGAGATGGATATGGAGCTTGACCTGCGGCTGGTGCGCTACTTCGTGGCCGTGGCTGATGAGCTGCATTTCGGACGGGCGGCAGCCAGGCTCCACCTGGCTCAGCCGGCTCTCTCAAGGCAGATCCGCAAGCTTGAGGACCAGCTCGGGTACCGGCTCCTGGAGCGGGATTCCCGTCACGTAACCCTGACCGGTCGAGGGGAGAAGTTCCTTGCAGATGCTCGTGAACTGCTCCGCGTGGCGGACCGGATGCGACAGCCAGGGGAGGCCAACCGGGTTCGCGTCGCCCACATATTCGAGTTGTCAACGAGCCGAATGGTCGTCGACGCCTACTGCAAGGCGAGACCCGATGTAGAACTGGTCGAGAGGGCCATGGACAGCATGTCCCAACTGAACGCTCTCCTCTGCGACCGCCTAGATGTCGCGATCCTCCGCGTCACTCCCGAGATGCTGGCTAACCACCCCAAGGGCTGGTCGCATACGCTGTTGCGGCTCGAACCAATGCGACTGGTCGGACGAACGGGCGATGCGTCACGAACCACGAGATCACTGTTCGAAAGACCTGTGGAAGTCTTCGGGGACGATACTGACTCCGGCCTCTACAACGCCCACGGCAACTATCTAACTGCCCTCGAACAAGAAGTGGGCATTCGCATGCAATGGCTGGGCACTCCCGGCGCATTCAGTCATTGCCTCAAAATCGTCCAGAGGTCAACCGCATCGGCGTTCCTGCTTGAGTTCGACAGCTACGCTCGGCTCTACGCCTCGGAGGGCTTACCGGTGTCCGACCCAGCCGAACTACGTCCCCATTACCCGTGGTCGATCGCTTGGCGAGACGGACCGCTCTTCCAAGCAGCCGCCGAGTTCCTCGAAATCGCTCACGAAACCGCAGCAAACAACGAATGGCGAAGCTTCGAAGCCGGCGAGGTACCGCCATGGCTACCGTCCGACGATCCCGTCGCTCAAGAAGTCGGCAACGGCACATTGATGATCCGACGAGGCAAATAGCTCTGAAGTCGCATTGATGAACTTCGCGTTCACGTGACCAAGGACGCCGCGGTTAGAACCGGACGTGCTGGGCCCATGCGGCGGCCAACTCCTCGTCGCCGATCAGTTCGACGGACGCGGGACGGTTGAGGACCCACAGCAGTAAGTCATGGCCGGTTCCTCGCACCGCCAGATCACCTTTGCCGTGTCCCGGTCGGACCTCTGGCGAAGGCCCGATGGTCAAGACTCGCTCGCCGTCCCCGTCAGTCCTATGGAAATGTATGGAACGCCCCGCTCCCCAAGTGGGCGGGCGCCGCTGCCACTGGAATGGCAGGAACACGGTCAGAAACTCCGCGAGCCCGTCGTCTGCTACATCGCCAGGTATTTGCCAGGCCGCGCCTGCTGCAGCCGTCGCGTCCACCGCGTGCACCGCTGTCTCGTGCGCTTGCCGTCGGAACCAGAAGCGGGTGGGTAGCTGGAACCCGAAGGCCCACATCGGTTGGTCGGGGTCGGCCTCGCCCAACGCTCCGGTCAACTCGTGCCGACGCTCGTCCGCCCAGTCTGCTAGCGCAGCATCGGTGAACTCGGGCACCGGGGGGAACGGCTGGCTCTCCACCGCGGCACTTCGGACCATGCCGGTGACCCATTCGTGAACGCAGCCAACATGCGACAGCACCGAACCGACGGTCCAGTTTGGACACCAGGCCACCACCGCGTTCGGACCATCCCGCCCGGCCTTAGTGAGAGCGGAGCCCGCAGAGGCGATTGTCTCTAAGGCAGTTTGGAGATCGACGGAAAGATCAGTGCTCACGATAAGAATCTAGGGCTAGATCAAATGCGACCTGCGAACGTCGCCCAGCCAGTATTTTTCAACCGCCGGACGGGGACACTGTCGAGAAGTCCCGTTGCCAGGTGCTAGACGCCAACGGCGTCGTTGTCCGATACGGCCAACTATGCGGACAGGGATGAATCCAGATATCGCCGAGACATCAACGCAACGATGTCAGCCGGATACCTTTTGGTGGGGTGGGGAGGGTTCCGTGGCTGGGTACACCTCGGTGCGCGCGAGGTCAGGCGAGAGCGAAGCCGATGAACGTTGAGGCGAGCTGCTCGAGGTGTCGCCGGCTGGTGTCGGGGAGGTCTCGCAGGGGACCTTGTCCGGTAAGGACTGCTAGGCCGTGTACGACCGACCAGATGGGGTACTCGATTCCCTCGCGGCGGCGGCGGTCGAGGATGTGTGCTTCGACGAGCTCGTCGAGCACGGTGCGGAGCTGGGTTAGCGGAGTGGGGTGGGCACCGGTGTCGTCGTCGGGGACGCCGTAAGAATGTTGCTGTGGTACCGAAAACGCGGTTGCGAACAGGCCCGGTTCCTGGCGAGCGAACTCGAGATATGCGACCCCGATAGCGTTTAGACGACGAAGCGCCGCGGCGGGGTCGCCGGCGGTCGAGTCAGACCCGAAGTAGTCGATGACATCGCTTTCATCAAACAAATCGTCGAGATGTTCCGGCCTGATGGGCGGTTGTTCGAAGTCGCAGTTATTCACCACACCCAGTGCGGAACCGGCTTCTTGGCGGACAACTCGTTCCGGAACCACTACGCCGACCAAATCGGGGCAGACGAATCTACCCTCCTCGACCGCGCCGTAGTCGATCCCACCGCCACCGTCATCACCGACGTAAACCGCCTCCGACACGCATTTCCCGAAACCTCGCGCATCTCCGTGTCTGGGTATGTCTACGACGTCACAACTGGTTTGCTAGAGACGATCACGCCGACCGAGCGCTAATGAGCGAAGAGCGTCGACAGGCCCTGTGCTCGTAAGGGTGCCGTTGCCCTCGAGCGGCAAATTGAGGGCGCGTCGTGGCCGAAGCCGGGGCCCGATATTGGGCGAGGCAACCGATGTTCAGCGCGAGGCGCGAACGAAGTAGGTGAAAGCGCTCTTGTTTGACGCCCACGCTCGGTCCGGGTCGCGCGAGGTGGGTCGCTTCACTCATCCGCTCCAGCTCGCTCGAGAGTGGGTTCTGTGACTTCCCGGGTCGAACCGAACACGGCGGTGATGGCGGTTGCAGCTGCGAGCAGCACACCGGCGATGGCGTAAGCGTGGTGTGGGTTGGCCCAGGAGATGATCGGCACGGCTATGACCATGCCGATTAGGAAGGCGACTTGATCGAACCCTTCGGCGGCGGCGACGACTCTTCCTCGTATGGCTTCGCTGGAGTGGCGCTGGAGTAGAAGCAGCCATGGGATGAACACGAACCCGCTACCGGCGCCCCCGATCGCTCCGGCCCCGACGATAAGCGGAAAGTCCGGCAGGACGATGATGCTGCCGAGGGAGATGCCCATGGCCGCGATTCCCCACACGACGGCGCGGTGGGCGTTGCTGACGGTTACCAACCGGCCGGCGAGGAGGGCGCCGATCACTGCGCCGGCACCCCAAAGCGCAGTAAGCAGGCCGTAGCCGATGGAGCCGGCGTGGAAGTATCGCGTCAGGGCAGGGTCGATCACCAGAGCAGCGCCGAAGGACCCGTATGCGAGGGCGCTGGCAGCCGCCAGGGGAGCGAGCCGCTTGTTGGTAGCGATAAACCTGTATCCGGCAAAGAGATGCTTCCCAGCGCGCTCTAGAGCTAATGCGTTCGCGTGACCTCCGCCGAAGGAACCGCGCGTGAGGGCTATCAGGATTCCGGAGCCCGCGAAACTCGCGGCGTTGAGACCGTAGACCAGACCGGCGCCGGAAGCGGCCACCAAAGCGCCACCGAGCAGAGGGCCTGCCACGAGGGCGACGTTGAATGCCGCTTCGAGCTGGGCATTCGCCCAGGGCAGATCCCCGACCTCCACCAGGTTCGGAACAGCGGCCGCTGATGCCGCCCGGAATGGTGAGCCGGCAATGGTCGCAGCCAACGCTCCGGTGAGCAGCACGGCGGGATCGTGAGCGAACACCAGGCCTAGGTAGGCGGCGCCGGCGGTGAGCTCAGAGAAGACCATGACTCTGCGGCGGTCGAAGCGGTCCGCAATCCAACCTGAGATGGGACCGAGCAGACCAGCCAGGCTGATGCACCCGAAGAGGGCTGCCGCGACCCATGCTCCGGATCGGGTGATGGCGTATATCTGGTAGATCAGCGCGATCTGGGCCGCCTGGGACCCACTCGAGGACACAACCCGAGCGCTGGCGAGCTGCCGGACGCGGCGGCGCGAACACCCTTGATCAGCCGCCTCAGCGAGCGACACGGTCGAAGCGTAATACTGCCCCTGACTCCGTGTCCTCTGGGTCTCGACGTCCGGCTGGATGTGACCGGCAGCGGTGGGGCCTGGGGCCAACGACGGCCAGGTCACTTCGTCCGTAGATCGGGAGGCGGAGTCATCGGCGACCTCCAGAGGACATGACTGTGCTGTCACGGTCCCGCTAACCCCGCCCGTTCTGGTTGTCCGATTTGCCCCCGATGCGTCGAAGGAGCGCGTCGAACTCGATCGACAACGACGAGTCGTCCTGATCGGCAACCGCTGACGCCAGCTCCAGAACGACCGACTGATCGGCTCCGAACTCGTCGAGATGCTCGAAGGCGAGATCAAGCGCGTGACTTGTCCGGCCTTTATGGATGGCGAGGAGAATCTCGGCGTGTTGTCGCTCGCTACGCGTCGCTCCAGCGGGCCGCTCGGACGAATCGGGGGGCATATTGGTCATACCCCGAGCGTGCCCTGCCGTCCTGATCCGGAACTGACCTCCGACTGAAGCGGCGGGGCGACGCCGCCGGCTCGAAAAGGACACAGACCGCCTCGTTAGGGGTGGCGCTGCGACGGAAGTCGGGCTGGCGTTGGCATAGTCGATCTACCCTTCGGCCGTGGATATCCGCCTTCTGGGCTCCCTCGAGTTGGTCGATGATTCAGGGACGGACATCGCCCTGTCCGGTGCCAAGCTTCGGGGGCTCCTGGCACTGCTTGCATTGCGTCCCGGACAGGTGGTGTCCACCGATCGGCTCGTGGAGGATCTCTGGGGGGAGGATCCACCGTCGGGGGCCGTCAACTCACTGCAGGTGCTGGTGTCGAAGCTGCGGAAGGTTCTGCCCGCTGGCGCGGTGGGGACCAAGTCGCCGGGCTATCTGCTGGACGTGGATGCCGAGACCGTCGACCTCGGGCGGTTCGCGCGGTTGACGGCGAGGGGTCGCGACGCGTTGTTGGCGGGGGATGCCGAGAAGGCATCGAGTCTGTTCAGTGAGGCTCTGGCGTTGTGGCGGGGCGAGGCACTAGCGGAGTTCGTATACGACGAGTTCGCTCTGGCGGAGATCGCGCGCCTGACCGAGGAGCGGCAGTCGGTCCTTGAGGATCGTGTCGACGCCGACCTCGCTTGTGGCCGTCATAGCGAACTCATTGGTGAGTTGGAAGAAGCGGTGAGCGCCGAGCCGCTTCGGGAGCGGCGGAGAGCTCAGCTGATGCTGGCGCTGTACCGGTCAGGCCGTCAGGCCGACGCGCTGCGACAGTTCCAGGACGCCCGCAAGGTCCTGGGCGAAGAGCTCGGACTCGATCCCGGAGCGGAGTTGCGTCGCTTGGAGTCGGCCATGCTGGCCCAAGACCCGAGTCTGGATCCGCCCCCGCGGCCCAGTGTGCAGCTGATGCTTTCGCGCCGTCGCGGAAGCGATCTCCCCGTGCCGCTCACGCCGACGATCGGACGCGATGACGATCTCGTCGACCTCGACCGGGCCGTAAGAGCCAACCGATTGGTGACGGTCGTCGGGCCGGGAGGCGTCGGGAAGACCCGGCTGGCGATCGAAGCGGCGCGGTCGTTGCGGGACGGCTTCGAGCATGGCGTGTGGCTGGTCGAGCTGGCCCGGACCGCGCCCGGCGAGTCAGCGATACCCGCGGTGATCACGACGTTGGGTGTTCCAGATCCGCCGGGCGGGGCGGCGAGTCGTGACGGAGGCGTTAGCCGATTAGCTGAGTTCTTCTCGTCCAAGGACGCACTACTGGTTCTGGACAACTGCGAGCACGTGATCGAATCAGCCGCGACTTTGGCTGAGAAGCTTCTCCGTGAGTGCGATCACTTGAAGATCCTCGCAACCAGCAGGGAGCACCTCGGGGTACCTGGGGAGCATCTTTGGCTGGCCCAACCGCTCGCAACCGACGCCGCGGTCGCTCTTTTTGCCCAAAGAGCAAGCGCGGCCAATCCCGGCTTCGCTTTGACAGATGACATCGAACTCACCGTGGAAGATATCTGCGGACGGGTCGATGGCTTGCCACTCGCCATCGAGCTGGCGGCGGCTCGGGTTCGGGCCTTCCCGGTGACCCAGATAGCAGCGCGCCTCGACGACCGGTTCGCGTTATTGAGTGGAGGAGCCCGGACCGCACTGGCGCGACAGCAGAACCTGCGAGCGGTCGTCGACTGGAGCTACGACCTGCTTTTCGAGGACGAACGACGCCTCTTCGAACGGATGTCGGTTTTCGCCGGAGGCTGCGATGTCGATGCCGCCGTCGGCGTGTGCGCCGATGACCAGCTTCCGGCCTCAGATGTGCCGGACCTGCTGGCCCGGTTGGTGGACAAGTCGGTCCTGGTCGCGGACAGTACTGGGCTGACGGCCCGGTTCTCGATGCTGCAGACATTGGCCGAGTACGGCTCGGAACGCCTCGAGGCCAGCGGTGAAGCCGGAGCAGTGCGCGAAAGGCATCGGGAATGGTTCGCTGGGGTCGCTGGGCGGTCGCTCGAGGCGTACAACGGGAAGGATCATCTCGGCTGGGTCCGGGCGGTAGGGACCGAGATGGACAACCTGCGCAGCGCCCTGGGGTCCGCGGTCGATTCCGACGATGCCGAGTCGGCCCTGCTCATCTCCGGCGGGCTGGGTTGGTATTGGCAGCAAAGCGGATATGTGTCGGAAGGTGTTCGCTGGTTCGACAAGGCCTTCGGATGCGGCGGCACAGCGACAGCGGCCGCACGGTGCTGGGCACTTGGATGGCGGAAGGTCCTATGTCGTCACGCCGGTTTGTCGGATCCCGGCCCCGCGGGCGATGAGCTGGTTGCCGTAGCCGCCGAGTCCGACGATCCAGAATGGGTCGGCTGGATGCAGGTATTGCTGGCCAATCTGGCTCTGAGTCGAGGAGACGTAGGAGGCACGACCGAGTGGTTCGAATCCGCACGCGCCATCTTCGCTGCCCTGGACCGCCCTTCAGGCGATGCGAACGTCGCCTTCCTCGACGCGATCGTGGCGTTGCTCGCCGGTGACCACGAGGCCTCTGAGCAGAACTGGGCCCGGCTCGCAGCGCTAGCGCGGGGCACCGGGTCGATCACAGCAGAGGCCGCGGCCAATGTGGCGCTTAGCAACTTCGCCGAGTCCCGCGGCGACTACCAACGCGCTACCGAACTGCTGCAGGCGTCGATGCGGATGACCGCCGAGATGGGATTTCACGCCCGGGATGTCACATCCGTGGTTCGTCTCGCCAACCTCGCCGGGCTGATGGGTGACTCGGACCGGGCGTCGGCCCTGTTTGACGAGGCGGATCGAGTCGCGGAGGACGACGCGTTCGGCCTTGTAGTGGCCCGGGCTCTGACCGGCTTGACTGTACGGCACCGCCATTCGGGGCGGCTCGAACTCGCGGAGGACGCTGCCGGCAGGGCCTTGGTGCTCTATCGGGCGGCGGGCTTCGATCCAGGCGTAATTGGTTCTCTGTGCGTGTTGGGCTACATCAACGAGATTCAAGGCCATGCGGCCCAGGCTGACAAACTCCACAGGGAGGCTCTCGTTGCGGCGCGGAAACTCGGCGACCCGAGCTGTCACGCGGTGTGCATAGAGGGTCTCGCCGGTCTCGCGCTACTAGAGCAAGACGCCCGCCGTAGTGCGTCATTGCTCGGCGCTGCCTCCCACCTTCGCAGCGTCCCGGGTGTACCTCCAGGCGCTCTGGCCGAGCTGTCGGGCATGCTTCTTATGATCAGCTCCGGAATGCTCGACGATCGTTTCGACGCGGAGCGGATCGAGGCCGAGGCACGCAAGCGGTTGGGAGATCAAGAGTTCGAGGAGGCCTTCGCCGCCGGCGCAGAGGCCGATGTCGAGGCCCTTACGCGAAGCAGCTGACGGTTCGCCGTTGAACCGTCAGCTGCCGGGGTGCTCTCTCTTTTTCCTCAGCCGCAGCAACTTGAGGACCTGACCCGCAGCTGGTGGCTCGCCATTGAGCCGCCAGCCGATGGTGCGGGTGGCGTCCTGTCAGGCTGCCGTGGCTGGACGAACCTGGCTCGGCCTTCGGGCGAGACGGAAGTTGAGCAGGGGGGTCGGGGAAGATCCGGCGGACCGGTGTGAAGCGGAGTGGCAATGAACCTGGCGCGAAAGCGCGTGGCGGGATGCCTGGCGCTGGAGTACGTCGCGGTGGGCTGTGGCGAGCATTTCGGTCAGTGCTGAGTACACGGGATTGGGTCCTTTCGGCTGATCTTGACTTGGCGTGGCGTGGTCAGGGCCGGAAGCTCGGCCCGAGACGGCTGGTAGTGGTCGACCCGGAGGTGGCCGCGGCGGGCCTCAGTGACCCTTCGACGTCCGCCAGGCAGGCGTCGATGAGGGCGATGATCTGATCGACTCGGGAAGTCCTAGTGCTGTTCATTGGGTCACCTCCGATCGTTTGGGCCGTCCATCTCGACCCGCTGCTAAGTATCGAAGCGTCTGCTGATCTGACGCTTATTCGCGGCTGAATTCATCGGTCGGATTCGCTTCAAGCCGTCGATCAGGGCTGAATCAGCCGGCCGATCGACGATGCGGTCCACCACCCACCACCAGGAGGACCGCCATGAAAACCCCTACCAATCTCACCGCCAGGATCGGACGATGGAGCGGCACCCACCCGTGGCGTTCCATAGGTGCCTGGCTGCTTCTCGTAATGGTTGCCGTGTTCGCCGGCCGGGCCATCGGCACGGTCAAACTCGGCCAGTCCGCTGCCGGCAACGGCAGCTCGGGCGAGGCCGCCGTCGCTGCCAGTCGGGCCTTCCCGCAAGCGGCGACAGAGCAGGTGCTGATCCAAAGCTCGACTCTGACCGCCGGCATGCCGGCGTTCCGCGCCTCCGTCGACGATGTCGTCAACCGGGTGACGGAAACCGCATGGGTTGCGAACGTGCAATCGCCCTACAGCCCCGGCCACGCCGGCCAGATCAGCCGGGACGGCCACTCCGCTTTGGTGCAGTTCGACCTGACCGGCAGCATGAGCAGTTCCGCCAAGCGGGTCGGTCCAGTACTGACCGCGGTAGCCGCCGCGGCAGCCGACCATCCCCAACTGTCGATCCACGAAGCGGGTGACGCCAGCATCATGAAGGCCACCAGCGACAAGACGACCAAGGACTTCAAGAAAGCCGAAGGGCTGTCGCTGCCGATCACCTTGTTCGTGCTTCTGTTCGCCTTCGGAGCCCTGGTCGCTGCTCTGCTCCCAGTCGCGCTGGCCATGACGGCGGTGTTCGCCGCAACCGGGCTGCTCGCCTTCGCCAGCCACCTCAACCCCATCGACAACTCGGCCGGCTCGGTGCTGCTCCTCGTCGGTCTCGCCGTCGGGGTCGACTACTCGATGTTCTACGTCAAGCGCGAGCGTGAAGAGCGCGCTAAGGGAGCCAGCAAAGAGGCCGCCTTGCGGGCCGCGGCCGCCACCTCAGGCCATTCGGTCCTCATCTCCGGCATCACCGTTCTGATCGCCATGGCCGGCATGTTCATGGCCGGCGACAAGGTCTTTGCCGGGATCGCCTGGGGATCGATGCTCGTAGTCGCCCTTGCCATCATCGGATCGCTCACCGTGCTGCCCGCCCTGCTGTCACTGCTCGGCGACCGCGTCGAGCGGGGCCGCATCCCCGGCCTGTCCCGCCTGCGTCGCCGCAACGGTAGCGATGGCCGCACCTGGGGATGGATCCTCGACAAGGTTCTAGCCCGCCCCGTCGCCTCCGCAGTCATCTCGGGCGGAGCGCTTCTGGCCCTGGCCATACCGGTGCTGGGCATGCACACCGCCGCGCCGACGATCAGCGACCTGCCCCAGAACCTGCCCGTGGTCCAGACCTACAACCAGATCGAAACCGCCTTTCCCGGCGGGCCTGTCCCCGCCATGGTGGTAGTCCAAGCCCATGACGTGACCAGCCCGGCCGTCCAGTCCGGTATCGCCTCTATGGAGCGGACCGCCCTCGCCACCGGGCAGATGAACCAGCCGTTCACCACCCGCGTCAGCCCCGACCGCACGGTCGAGGTCGTCTCCATGCCCCTCGCCGGAGACGGCGAGAACACCGCCTCGAATCGGGCGCTTCACGCCCTGCGAGACAAGGTCATCCCGGAAACCATCGGGCACGTCCCCGGCACGACCGTCAACGTCGGCGGGCTGACCGCCGCCAACCAGGACTGGAACAGCTCGCTCCACAAGGCCATCCCGATGGTGTTCGGCTTCGTGCTCCTGCTCGCCTTCGTCCTGCTGCTGGTCTCGTTTCGCTCGATCGTGATCGCCGCAAAAGCGATCGTCTTGAACCTGCTGTCAGTCGGCGCCTCCTACGGCGTGCTGGTCTGGATCTTCCAGGAAGGACACGGTCAAGGCCTCCTCGGTTTCCACTCCACCCACGCCATAACCAGCTGGCTTCCGATCTTCATGTTCGTGCTCCTGTTCGGGCTGTCGATGGACTACCACGTGTTCATCCTCAACCGGATCCGGGAAGGACACCTCGCCGGGCACAGCACCGGTCAGGCTGTCAGCGACGGGATCAAGTCCAGCGCCAGCACCGTCACCGCCGCCGCGGTGGTCATGGTCATGGTGTTCCTGACCTTCGCCACCCTCTCCCAGGTGTCGATGAAAGAAGCCGGTATCGGTCTCGCCACCGCCGTCCTCCTCGACGCCACCATCGTACGCACCCTCCTCCTCCCGGCCAGCATGAAGCTGCTCGGGAAGTGGAACTGGTACCTGCCGTCCTGGCTGAACTGGATTCCCCAGATCGGCCACGAGCCGAAAGCCGTCGCGGACGACACCCAGAAGCGGCCTCACCGGCCAACCGCTGACACTCCGCCTGTCTTCCAGACGGTCGCGTACGCGGAACTCGCCACCGAGTCCGCCGCCTAACCAGCTGCTTGGACTGCCAGCCGGGCTCTTCGCTGAGCCCGGCTGGTTGGCGACACCCCCGAATCCGCATCAGGGCCGGACCAGCCACCAGCGCTGAGGTCCGCGCCGGTGCGGCACCAAAGCCGCAGGACCCTGATCGCCCCGTTCCCACCGAGAGAAGCTCGCCATGCGCGCCGCAAAAACATCATCACCACGGACAAACACGGCCACGAACGGGACCTCCGCCACCAAGCCGCCCCGCTTCTGGGCGATAGGCGACTGTGTTATCCCAAAGCGTTCGGCCTCCCGCAGTCTTCGTTGCCTTGTCGCCGCCATGGCGTTCACGATCGTGATCGCGATCATGCTGGCCCCCGCCGCGCCGCCCGCTATCGCAGCCGCCCAGGCCAGAAGGGCTGCATCCATGGTGCACCTGGGCGCAGAACCGTTCGCAGCTCGGCGGGTTGTGTTGTACGGCGACTCGCTGGCGGCCCAGTCGCAGCAATTCTTTATGGCGAACCTGGCGCGGGCAGGTATAACCCACGTCACCACCGAACATACGGCGGGACCGCAATCTGCGACTGGCTGGGCCAAATGCGCGCCGACGCCACGGGAATCCACCCAGATGCGGTAGTCGTCGAGTTCAGCGGCAAACCACTCACCCCTCGCATGAAAGACCTCGACGGGCTCTCTCTCATAGGCGCGGCGCACTTCCAGAAGTACGCGGCTGATGCCCAAGCGGTGCTCAACATCTTCACCCCCACGCACTCGATCGTCTTCTTCGCGGGAGCGCCCATCAGCCGCACGGCCGACCGCTCGGGGGACATCAGCAACGCGATCCTCCACGCCATGTACGCAGCGCTGGCCGGCTACTCACCCTACGGCCGCTACACCGACGCGGTGCGTCGGTTCTATCACAAGGCCGCTGGACCGACACCCTGCCCTGACTGCCTGAAGAGCCTGCACCGGAGGGCGCAACGCCAACGGCACCCCAATCAACGTCGTACGCGCTCCCGATGGCGGCCACTTTTGCCCCGGAGCCCCCGCCGCCGTACATGGCGTGACCGCCCCGTGCCCAGTATGGGACAGCGGCGCGTGGCGGTTCGGCAATGCCATGGCAGCACCTGTCGTCGCCCCAGCGATCGCCGTGCAACAGCAGGACCGGGATCGTTATAGGGCGGCTCCTCGGAACGTGACCGGCGAGGCTCCCCTTATGTTTTGCTGGAGTCCCGCCGGCGGTCCATCGCGCCAAGCGGGGTGTCAGCGATGATTCCGACCATCGCCGTCCGTCAGCCGTTGTGTTACGCCATCGAGTCGATCAATGAGGGAGTCGCATGCCCCGCACCCGTGTCCACGGCCTGAACATCTCCATCGACGGCTACGGGGCCGGCGAGCACGTCACGTTCGATACCCCGATCGGCGGTGCCGAGCGGCTGTTTGGCTGGTTCGACGGCCGGGCCATTCATGGGGTCGACAAGGTGGACGCCCCTTTCACGTTCGATCGCGCCCTGACCAGTATGTGGGGCCAGGGCATCGGCGCCGAGATCATGGGACGCCGCAAGTTCGGGCCGCAGGTGGGCCCTTGGCCCGATGATGGTTGGCGGGGCTGGTGGGGCGACGAGCCGCCGTTCCAGACGCCGGTATTCGTCCTGAGTCACCACCCCCATCCAACGATTGACTTCCCCAACGGTACGAGCTTCCGGTTCGTGGACGGTCCGCCGCATGAGGTCCTTCGCCTGGCCCAGGAGGCGGCGATCGGCCGTGATGTTCGTATCGGCGGCGGCCCCTCGACGGTCCGTCAGTTCCTAGAGGCTGATCTGGTCGATTTCATGCACCTGGTGGTGGTGCCGATCACTCTTGGGCGCGGCGTATCCCTGTGGGGAGGACTGGAGGGCGTCGAGGATCGCTTCACCGTCGAGTCGGTTTCCTCGCCGAGTGGCCTCATTCATCAGTTCTGGAACAAGAACCGCCACGCTTGAGCCGTCGAGCCCGATGCGAGACCACCTCGGCGGTGGCGAACCGAAACTCTTCACGCCGTGGATGGCCCGCACAGGAGTCAACGCGCCGCGGCTCAGTCCTCGATCTTCCTGGTTCCGATCCGCTGTAGGCCAGAGCGCATGGCCAACAGCTTCTCCGGCGAATGACCGACCCAGTCGACCAGCTCACCTACAACACGCAGCGGCTCGCGGCTACGGAACGACCGCGTCGGATTGCCGGGGAACTTCTTGTCGGTGAGATTGGGGTCGTCTTCGAACTCGCCTGTCGGCTCGACGACGTAGATTCGCCGCCGGCCTTCACCAGAGGCGAGTTCGGCTCCCCAGGTCGCGGCGTCGAGCGTCGCGGTCAAGTAGACGTAGTTCATCACCCGGCCCTCTTCGAAGTTGGACTGGCGGCCGGGGACCAGCATCTCACCCACGACAAGGTCCGCCTTCGTTCCGTGCAAATACACGCCAGGCTCGTACACCTCGAAGGGCACGGGCTCACGGTTGTTGCTCATCACTGCGACGCTAACAAGCGGCAATGCGCTCGCAACCTGGGAACCGGGTGTCCTCACGTCACGCCACTACCCGCGGTGTGGCACGACTGTTGGTGAGGGGCCCGCCACCGATCGATATCTGGCCATGGGTTGGGGTTGTCCATGCGAAGCTTTATTCGTGACGCTGTTGTGGGTGACTGGCTCGCCTGGGGTGGGGAAGTCAACGGTCTGTGATCTGCTGAAGAGCCGAGGCGAACTCGCGGTCGACGCCGACTGGGAGGGCTACAACCATTGGGTAGACCGCACGAGCGGACAGGTTGTTGCCGATCCGCCCTATCCGGTCCCGGCCGGCTGGCTTGAGCGTTTCGCCTGGCGGATCAGCCGTGCAGAGGTCGAGTCGTTGGCAGCGCGGGCGCACGACAAGACGGCGTTCCTGTTCGGATCGGTCGAGAACGAGGTCGACGTGTGGGACCTGTTCGACCTCGTGATCTGTCTCGTGGCTGACAACGAGATTCTTCGAGATCGTCTCCAGATTCGCACCACGAACGCCTTCGGCAAACACCCGGATCAGCTGGCGGCAGCGCTCGCGTGGAACAAGAGTGCCGAGCCCACCTACAGATGTTTCGGCGCGATGCTTATCGACGGCACGCAGCCCCCATCCGAGGTCGCAGACGCGGTCCTCGCTGCCGCAGTGAAGACCACCCGAACACGACGTCAGGGGTGACCGACGAGTCCCATCCCGCTCCGCCGGGACTGGGAGTGCCGGCGGGTGGGACCCGATCGGTTCCGCGGCGGGCTGATTCTTTGTGATCGGAGAGGCGACCAGCAGGACTAGATGGAGATCGGCAGTTCCAGGTCGGCGTGGGGGGGCTTCCAGTCAGGCGCGTGACTTCAGTGTCTCCACACCTTCTCCGTCGAGGTCTTCGATAGCGGCGTGTCGACCGGCCATGGTCATGAGCAAGGAGAGCATCGGGCCTGACACCACCGGTCCCGATCCGGTGCTCCAGTCAATGTCGGTGGCGCGCAATGCCAGACCGGTGATGCGCCGTTTGGTGCCGGCGACGATGTTGGACCCTTTGTATGCGTCGGCGACGACGACTAACGCGTCCAGTGGATAGTGATGCTCGATGCCGAGAGGTCGGCGGATGTCCTCGGCATGTACCAGTGATTCGCCAAGTGCCGTCTTGGCCGGAACGGCACGCAGGCGGTTGTGGCCGGCGGTGACGCTGCGGAATCGGGCGAGGGTCTCGTCGATGTCGCCGCCCTTCTCCAAGGTGATGTCTCGGGCCTGGAGACGAGAAGGGTTGAACCCGCTGGCGACCAGCTTTCGGAAGAACAGTGCCGGAGTCATACGCGCAAGGGCCGTCATATGGGCGAGGACGTCGCGCACGGTCCACCCTGGGCACAGTGAAGGACTGGTCCAAGCCGCCTCGTCAATAGCCTCCATGTCGGATGCGAGCGCTTCCCGCTCCTGGCGAATGGTTGCCCTGTTGTCTGCCATAGCGAAATCCTGCTGGAAGTCGACCGAGAGTGGAAAATCGCTGCGAACGGGCCGGCTATGACGCTGCCTGGTCGGCAGGAGTTGCCCGGATTGGGTGCCTCATATTGGCGGAGTCACCTCCCAGCGCGACCGCCTCTGATCGCCGGTTCTGCAGTGCGCTTATCGATTTGCTCGACCCGAACGACCTTCCCGCGGTCGAGAACCTACGGCGTCAATAGAGTTCGACCTCAAGCGCTCTGCCCGTTTCCACCTGGTAGACAAATCCCCGCATGCGGTCGTGGCGGAGAAACGGCGTCGCCTTGATCTTGCGGGCTGTGCGCCGTACGTCCTCCTCGACATCAGTGAACGCTTCCAGAGAGAAACCAGGCCGCACGCCTGTTTCGGCGTGGATCTGCTGGTAGAGCTCGTATTCGCTAGCGCCGAGGAGCCCGCAGTCGGTGTGATGGATCAGCACGATTTCCTCGGTGGCAAGGACCCGCTGGGACAGCATCAGGCTGCGGATCGCGTCATCGGTCGCCACCCCGCCCGCGTTGCGGATGATGTGGGCCTCACCAGCCGTTAGGCCGAACGCTCTGAAAGTGTCAATCCGCGAGTCCATGCACATGAGAACGGCCAGGTGCGAGGTGGGAGACGCTTTGAGGTGGCCCAGGTCAAAGTGGCCGGCAAAGGCAGTGTTATTGGCCACCAGCCGGTCGGTCGCAGACACGGGCAAACCCTAACAATGCTGGTAAGGCGCTGCGCGCGGTCCGACGCGTGTCCCAGAACATCCAGACGTAAGCCCGACCTGGACAATCCTTGATCGCCGGGTCGGAGTGAGACGCGGGACGTGATGCGCCTCTTGATGTCAAGCCGCGATTTCTGGTGAGTTGACGGGTTCGTTGTGGTTGATGAGCGCTTGTACGTGGGGGTAGAGCTCGCGTGCGACGTAGCGCTTAAGACAGCGCATGATCTCGGTCTTGGAAAGTCCTTCGGATGTGCGCCGCTCGACATAGGCGAGTGTCGGTTGGTGGCTGACCATCCGGGCTCTGACGATGGTCCACAGCGCCGAGTTGGCTTGGCGGTCACCGCCTCGGTTGAGACGGTGACGGTTCGTTCTTCCCGACGATGCTTGCACGGGCGATGATCCGCACAGCGCTGCGAAAGAACGCTCGTGGCCGAGCCGGCTGGGATTGTCGCCGGCGGTGACGAGGAGCTGCCCGGCGGTGTCGTAACCGACGCCGTAGACAGCGAGTAGCTCCGGCGCCAGCTGCTTGAGCAGGGCCTTGATGTGCACGTCTAGTTCACGGGCCTCAGCGTCGAGGGTCCGCCACCGCCGAGCGACTGTGGCCAGGGCCCGCTTGGCTGCATTCTCGGCGTTGATCTCACCGCTCGGTCGCCACCGCTCCGCGGTGGACACCATCTTCTTGACTGTCAGACCTCGCAGCTTGGATCGGATCGCGTCTGGTGCGGTGTCGCAGAGACTGTGGAGCTGGTTGGCTGCTGCGGTGCGGGCCTTTATGGCCCCGGACCTGGCGATACGTAGCTGCCGCAGCGCTTCGACCGGTCCGTCGCCGGCTTTGGGGGTGACGGTGGCATCGCCGCTGAGCACCGCTCGAGCCGCCGCTTCAGCATCGACTGTGTCGGACTTCCCACGCCGACGCCGGTTCTGGCGGTTGGGACGATTGACCTCCACCACCCGGACGTCCCGGGCCACTAAGAACCGCGCCAGGCCAGCACCCCAGGACCCGCACCCCTCGACCCCGACCGCCTTGAGATCCCCGAAGGACTGCATCCACTTCAAAGTGTCTCGATATCCACGGCGGGTGGTCGGAAACGATCTCGTTCCCATTAGCTGTCCAACCGGGTCAAGGACTGCCACTACGTGGACGTCTTTATGGGTGTCCACCCCGCCCGTCACCGAACCGGGTCTGTCGTGCGCGATCGTTGTCAAGTCGCCTGTTCCTTTCACGTGGGTTGCAGGTGGCACGCACCGCCGGGAGGGCGGACAAGACAGTGATGGGGCCTCTTGCACAGGCGCCTCTTCGGTCACGGACGCCCGACCGGTGCGTGCACAACATCTCTGAAGGACTTCGATCACCCGGCCGACTGGTCACTTCAAGGACACCCCAACGGGTCGGCCGATCTGCGGGTCAGACCGAGTGAGCGAAACCCTCCACCCTTCCTACTATCGGCAACACCGAACCACGCGGACCATCATCACTGCCCGATCTGTATCGGCATGTGATCCTCGGGCTGCGGATTCTCGTGTGTATGTTTGTACCGCCCGCAATCCATTTCAGCGCCACGAGATCGACCTGGTAGCTGGGTCTTAGGGTTGGGCACGATATACGTAGCCCAATCGGGGAGGAGACGTTGTGAAGCCCCGCATCCACGTATTGACCCTCGCCGTCGATGACCTTGAGAGGTCTCTTTCGTTCTACCGGCGGCTCGGACTGGAGTCACCCGGAATCATCGCGACAGAGTTCCCGGGTGACGAAGAGAACGCGGCAGGTGCTATCGCCGTCTTCCAGCTCGACCGAGGAGTTCTGCTGGCAATCTTTCCACGCAGCGAACTCGCCAAGGACGCCAAAATTGTTCCAACTCGGACGCACTCAGGTTCCTTCAGCATCGGGCATGCGGTCGGAAGTAGAGAAGAAGTAGACGCCCTCCTGGACGCGGCGGAAACCGCCGGGGCGACTGTGACGGTCAAAGCCTACGACCGACCCTTCGGTGTCTACAGCGGCTACTTCCAAGACCCAGACGGGCATCTATGGGAGGTCCTGTGGAACCAGGCCCTCGAAGACATCTGACGACTACCGTCAGGCTTTGAGATACTCAGCAAGGTTCACCAACGAAGATGCCATTCCCTTGCTGTGGTCGCGCTTGGAGATGCCGTCGGGCACGTTTTCCGCAGTCACCTCTACGCGGGTTCCTCCCTCGACCGCCGTTAGCTCCCACGTCAACGTCATTACGCCGGCAAAAGAAGGATCATCAGAGACGAACTTCACCGACTGCACGACCCGAGCCTCGGGGGCGATATCGATGATACGGACATCGACGATGTCGGAATCGGGCGTGGATTTCCCCGGCGCAACGCCACCGTCGGCATAGGTCAACGCCATCCGATACGACCCCCCGGGACGCATATCGAAGTGTTCGAACCTGCCAGTCATTCCCGATGGAGGCAGCCACGTCCTGAGGGCATCGGGATCGACCAGCGCCTCATAAACGAGCTTGCGCTGGGCGGCGATCACCCGAGACGCGGTGTCTGTGCGAGGCATCCCCGGATGATATGGCTATCCGGGTGAGTGCAGAAGGGAGACCTGAGTCTCAAGCCCAAGGATCGTCTGCGACCATCCCGATAACCCGGGCAACGCTTGTCCCTCATTGCCGGGTTGGGAGAACAGCGCCCCTAGGTTTCGACCCGAACGCCGATAGGGGGTCGGGTGGATCGATTCGCGCGTGCGCCCTGTGCTTCGGCTTAGGAGCAGCTGTCACAGCTGTGAGACGGCAGAACCCGTTGCCTTAACTAACCAGGTGGACTCCGGTCAGTTGGTATCCGTCCAACCACTAGGTGCAGAATCAGAAGGTGCTTTGCGCCAGGCTCTTACTGACTGGGAGACGTAGTTCGCGCATGGGACGGGACGAAGCGGCGATCCGCGTGCCCCCGACCGATCCCGACGGAAGCTTGACAATTGATCTCAACTTGGCTGAACGTACCGTGCAGCTTTTGCGCGAGGTGAACCTGTGCACGAGGTACCAATCGCGCTACATGGATCTGCCGATCGGTCTCACAGAAGCGGGAAGGCGGGCCATCTTCGACCTGCTCGACGCAGCCAAACCGTTATACGTTCCGGAGCACGAGTGGGCGGCCTTCTCTGGGGATCGGGGATGCCTCGTCGACATCGACACTCCAGACCAGCTTCGCACCGAGCTTCGAGCACGCCAGTGACCATTCCCGTCCCCGTCACTCCGCTGCGCGCGATCAAGGTGCGGCGGGATCACCGTGTCGAACTTCCCGAACACGTGGTTACAGAAGAGCCACTCGAGATACGCCTGGCCGAGCATGGAGGGCAGTCCCAGCCTGTGATCGTCACCATGCGGACACCCGGAAACGACTTCGAGCTCGCCGTCGGCCTTCTCTTCACGGAGAACCTCGTGCTTCCAAATCAGATCGAGGCAGTTAGCTATTGCGATGGGGTCCGCGAGGATCCTCGCCGCCGTTACAACACCGTGACGGTCCGGGTCGGCAGCGCCCGGGTCGGCTCCGGGAAGGCTCGGCCGTTTGTGTCGAGTGCCAGTTGCGGTGTCTGCGGTAAGTCGAGTATCGAGGATGTCCTTCTCGCCGGTGACGTGGTCGCGCCTCTCCCGCGCTCGGCGCGGGGTCTCCCAGGATCCGTCGTTGTATCGATGCCAGATCAATTGCGTCGGTCCCAGAAATCGTTCGACCGGACCGGGGGCCTCCACGCTGCCGGATTGTTCGACCAGACTGGGATGATGTTCTGCGCCCGCGAGGACGTCGGGCGTCACAACGCCGTTGACAAAGTGATTGGTAACTGGCTTCTCAACGGGGCATCTCATGGCGCAGGTCAGCACGTCGACCAGTGTGACTCCCTCGCTTCCTACGGGCTCATGGTATCTGGACGAGTTAGTTTCGAGATTGTGCAGAAGGCTGCCATTGCGGGGATCGGCGCGATATGTGCCGTGTCCGCCCCGACGAGCCTTGCAGTAGAAGCAGCCGATGCCCTCGGTCTGGGTTTGGCGGGTTTCGTACGGGGCGACTCCTTCAATGTCTATGCCCATTCGGAAAGATTCGATCTTGATGGCTAACCGGCGACGAACCGGTGCAGCCGAGACGTCGGCAGGCCCCACGGCAGTCACGTCAGCGGTCCGGATATCGCTGCGCGAAATGGGAGCGACACGTTCGATCAAGTCGCTGTCGAAACTGAATCAAGTCGATGGGTTTGATTGCCCGAGCTGCGCCTGGCCGGACCCCGCGCCCGAGGAACGGAACCATGCCGAGTTCTGCGAGAACGGCGCCCGAGCTGTTGCATGGGAAGCCACCCGGAAACGGATCGGGCAGGAGTTCTTTGCCGCCCATTCGGTCTCAGAACTTCGCAATTGGGATGACCGTCACCTCGAAGGTGCGGGTCGGTTGACGCACCCGGCTTACCTCGCGCCTGGAGCGGCCCATTACCGCCCGATCTCATGGGCTGATGCCATTCAGCTCGTCGCAGGCCGTCTGAAGTCTCTTGGCAGCCCTGACCGGGCAGTGTTTTATACCAGCGGTCGTGCCAGTAATGAAGCGGCCTTCTTGTACCAGCTTCTCGCCCGGAAGCTCGGCACCAACAATCTGCCTGACTGTTCGAACATGTGTCACGAGTCGAGCGGGGCCGCTTTAACCGAGACGATCGGGGTCGGCAAGGGGGTCGTGTCGCTCGCTGACATAACCGATCACGCCGACCTGATCTTGATAGCGGGACAGAATCCCGGTACCAACCACCCGCGCATGCTGACGGCACTCGAACATGCGAAAAGACGAGGTGCGCGTATCATCGCCATCAACCCCCTTCCCGAGGCAGGCTTTGGTCGATTCCGCAACCCCCAAGCAGTCCGGGGGCTGATTGGGCGCGGCACGGTTATCGCCGACGAGCTGCTTCAGGTCCGGGTAAACGGCGACTTAGCACTCTTTTCCGGGCTCAATCGAGTCCTAGCTCACCGCGAAGCTCTCGCGCCGGGATCCGTCTTTGATGGTGATTTCATAGCTCGGCATTGCGAAGGTCTGGCCGACGCCGTCGAGGCGTGGAAGTCCCTGGATTGGAACCGCCTCGAGACGATGAGCGGGGTCAGCCGCGCGGAGATCGAGGCCCTCGCCGATTGCGTCGTTGAGTCGGGGAGCGTCGTTGTCTGCTGGGCCATGGGACTCACCCAGCACGCCAACTCGGTAGCGACCATCAGGGAGATCGTCAACTTTCTGCTCCTGCGAGGAAACATCGGTCGCCCGGGCGCCGGTCCCTCGCCGATACGAGGTCATAGCAACGTGCAGGGTGATCGGACGATGGGCGTGTGGGAGCGGATGCCGGACGATTTCCTCGACCGGCTGGGTGATGAATTCGGGTTCGAACCGCCTCGTCGATCCGGCTGGGATACTGTCGATTCGATCCGGGCGATGCGGGACGGCCACGTTGACGTCTTCTTCGCGCTCGGCGGGAACTTTGCGGTTGCCTCCCCCGACACTGGAGTCACCGAGGCTGCCATGGCCAACTGCGCTCTGACGGTCCACGTGGCGACCAAATTGAACCGCTCGCACCTCTGCAATGGTCGAGAAGCCATGATTCTGCCGTGCCTTGGCCGAACCGAGCGGGACCTTCAGGTCTCCGGAGAACAGTTCGTGACGGTCGAGGACTCTATGAGCGTCGTCCACATGTCCCGAGGTCATTTGGAGCCCGCGTCTCCTCTACTCATGAGTGAAGTTGCGATCGTTGCATCACTCGGTGAGGCGTTGTTCGGTGAAGATGTCGGATGGCGGAAGATGCAAGAGGACTACAGAACGATACGCGAGCACATCGCGAGGGTGGTGCCCGGTTTCGAGGATTTCGAACGTCGCGTGTCGGCGCCTGGGGGATTTACCCTCCCGCGGGGCCCGCACGATTCGCGGACGTTCCCCACGCCGTCGGGTAGAGCGAGATTCACGGTGAACCCGCTCTCCGCACCTGTAGCCCCCGAAGGTCACTTGATTCTCCAGACAGTTCGCTCGCATGACCAGTTCAACACAACGGTGTATGACGTCAACGATCGGTATCGGGGCGTCGAGGGTGGACGCAGAGTGGTGTTTGTGAACCGGTCAGACCTTCAGGTGCTCGGCTTGCGTGATGGAGAACTAGTGGACCTCGTGAGCATTTGGACCGATCGAGAGAGAAGGGCAGAAGCGTTTCGCGTAGTCGAATACCCGACGCCAAAGGGGTGCGCGGCGACCTACTTTCCGGAGGCCAACGTGCTGGTTCCCCTGGAGTCCACCGCAGAAACGAGCGGCACCCCTACATCCAAGTCCGTCATTGTCCGGCTGGAGCGTTGTGTTTAGGCCGTTCTGAACTCGGAAAGCGTCGGGAACTAGTCTTCCAAGTTGGGCAACAAGAGTGCTGGTAGAAGTACCTAAGGGCCTGTAGCTCAGTGGTTAGAGCGGGGGACTCATACATGCTCCGGGCCTTCTTTGCTGACCGGTCTAGATGGAAACTCCCTGGTCAGGTGGGGTGCCGGTGCGGTCCAGCACGATTGTTCCGGGGCATCTTTGGACTAGTTGTAGTACAGGACTAGGACAAGATCGTCGTCATTTCGTTCGCTGATTCGACAGTCAACGGGGCCTGTTGAAGCGACGCGTACCGACGGGGCAGAGGCGTATACTTAGGCGCATGCCTCGGCTCCAGGTGTATCTTCCAGAGGACTTGTATCGGGCGGTGAAGGAACGTCGACTTCCGGCCTCCGAGCTCCTACAAGGGGCCGTGAGGGCGGAGCTTCGTCGCCGCGAGCTTCTCGCCGAGACGGAGCGCTACCTGGCCGAGTTGGTTGATGAGGTGGGCGAGCCGTCTGCCGCGGCGGTTGCACGAGCTGAGGCGCTGTCGAAGCGCGTAAGAGGCAAGTCTCATTCTCCAAAGGCGAGCTGAACCAATACTCGTCCTGGATTCGGGCGGGCTCAGTTCTTTGGCTAAGCGCAATCAAGACGCGGTGGCCACAATTCGGGCCTTCGTTCGGGACGGTCTTTGGCCACCGTTGGTCCCCTCCGTGGTGCTGGCTGAGTCGATCTCCGGGCGTCAACGGAATGACGCGAATGTGAACCGGCTGCTTAAGACCTGCGACATTGTTGAGGAACTGCCCGAAGAGTTAGCCCGGCGGGCAGGGGAGCTTCGCTTTCGGGCCCGTCGGGGGTCGGCAGTCGACTCGATACTTGTCGCTACTGCGGAGCCGGGTGGGATTGTTTTCACCGGTGACGAAGGGGACCTCAACGCGTTGGCCAATCAAGCTGATCGAGTCACAATCCAAAGGGTCTGACGTTAGCCCGGAGCTCGGAACCTTGTGTCAACTCGCTTCCAGATCGTCTGGACATGCCGCCCGGTCTCGTCAACTGCCCTCGGCGACCTTCGTGCTCGGCTTGACGGAGCTCCGATTAGAACGGAATCCGTGGCACTGTGAAGTAGCTCATCAAAGGGGGTCGCGACCACCATGGCTTATATCCCGGAACAGCCACCCGAAGACGAAAATTTGGATTTAGCTCTCGACGAGCAAGACGCATCCGGCGACAGCTCTGGTCAGCGTGATATCGAGGACGTGGCGGCCGATCGGACCGAGCTGGAGGAGGCCGGGGCCGACCTCGAGGATGAAGTCCAGATGTCGATACTTGACCGGGGCATGGATGACCCAGACGGGTGGGGACGTGCCGAAGATCCTGAGGACATCGAAGCGGGCTGGGACGTCGATCCCGTGACCGCCGACCGCCGTAGTGGCGAGCAGCCCGACGAGGGCGCCGAGGGTGCTGCACTCGCCGAGGACGACTCGCTCGACGCCCCCGATATCGAGGACGACGAAGAGTTGGACGAGATCGACACTGATCCCGCCGACATGGAGCAGGTTCTTGACGACTCTCCGATAGCCGACCCCGACCGCTGGTAAAGAGCCGGCAGGATGGCGGCGACGCTGCCGACAGGCCAGTCGATCCGGCGCCTAGCCCGGGAGCGGCTCGGGTTTCACGAACTGCGCCAGGGCCAGCTCGAGGCGGTGACGGCCGCTGCTGCAGGCCGCAACGTGGTGGCGGTGCTGCCAACCGGCGCCGGCAAGTCCGCCATCTACGAGCTGGCCGGACTGTTGAGGAGCGGCCCGACGGTCGTGGTATCTCCGCTGATCGCCTTGGAAGACGATCAAGTCGCACATCTTCGCGACGCTGGCCTTTCGGCGACCGTGGTGAACTCCAAGCTGTCGAGCCGGGCGCGAGCGGAGGCGCTAGCAACCGTTGGTGACGCCAACGAGTTTGTGTTTGTCTCGCCCGAGCAGCTCACCAACCCGGAGACCAGGATTGCGCTTCTTACGGCCAAGCCGGGTCTGTTCGCGGTCGATGAGGCCCATCTCGTGAGCCAGTGGGGTCAAGATTTTCGGCCCGACTACCTGCGCCTCGGCACTCAGGCCGATGCGCTTGGCGCCGAGGTGCGCATGGCGTTGACTGCGACGGCAGCACCGCCGGTACGAGAGGAGATCATCAAGCGGCTAGGCCTCCGGGACCCGGAGGTGGTGATCGGCGACTTCGACAGACCGGAGATAAGCCTGAGCGTCCATCGGGTCTTCTCCCGTGAGGGCAAGCAGCGGGAAATCGAACGGGCGATATCGGAGTTCGAGGGACCAGGGATCGTCTACGCCGCCACGCGCTCGGGCGCCCAAAGCGTCAAGGATCTTCTCGCCGCGGCCGGGCACGGCGTGGCGCTCTACCACGCAGGGCTTCCGATGGCCGTCAGGCGCCACGCCATGAAGTCATTCCTCGATGGGTCGACGCGGATCATGGCCGCCACGGTGGCGTTCGGGATGGGTATCGACAAGGCCGATGTGCGTTGGGTAGTGCACGCCGATCCACCCGGATCGATCGACGCCTACTACCAAGAGATCGGACGGGCCGCTCGGGACGGACTACCCGCGCAGGCCCGCCTGGTGTACCACGAACCCGACCTGGCTGTAGTTCGACACCTCACGGTAAGAAGCCGTGTCTCTGAGACAACCCTCGCCGAAGTCGCCTATCGCCTCGCCGACGGGCTCGCCGGCAATAGCACCCACGATCTCGCCGATGCGACTCGTAGCGCTCGATCGGTGACTCTCGCTCTCGCCCGCCTAGTTGATATCGGAGCCGCCAGCTGGCTTGCCGACGGGGGAGTGCGGTGGAGCGATGTGATGAGCGTTCCTGCGTCCCTTGAGGCATCTGCAGAGAAGTCGACTCGCGAGCAGGAGATCCAGGCCACTCGCCTCGATATGATGCGCCGCTACGCCGAGCACACCGGATGCCGCCGTTCGTTTCTCCTGACCTACTTCGGGCAGAACTACCCGGGTCCCTGCGGTAACTGTGACAACGACCGTCAGCACTCTGCGCCCCCCCGCTGGCAGGAGCCCTTCCCGGTCGGGGCCCGCGTAGCCACCGACCGCTGGGGCGAGGGAACGATTCAAAGGTACGACCGAGATCAGGTGACCATTCTCTTCGACGACCACGGATATCGGGACCTCCTCGTGTCGATCCTGCGTGACAAAAGTCTGCTACGCCTCCTTTAGACCGAACCGCCGGTCGCAAGTTCGATCGCGAAACCAAGCCGGCTCACGTCCAGGCCGCCGTACCCGCAGCAGCGAAAGGCCCACCTGGACTGACGCGGGCGGCGATCGTCACATCGTCTAGCACCCAGACCAGCCGCGGGTCGACGTGGTTTCCGCATGTACCGGCCGAGTAGCTCCCCGGCGTGATTCATGAATAGTGGGGCCCAGATAGTCTTGTTCGTCGTGGCGATCACGCACTTTGTGTGGGATTGGAACGGCACGCTGCTAGATGACTTCGAGGTCATGGTCGAAGCAACCAGCGCCAGTTGTCGGGACTTTCTAGGCCGCTCAATCACTTCCGACGAGTACCGCAGCCACTTCGCGCGGCCAG
This sequence comes from Acidimicrobiales bacterium, assembly GCA_036378675.1. Classification (NCBI taxonomy): domain Bacteria; kingdom Bacillati; phylum Actinomycetota; class Acidimicrobiia; order Acidimicrobiales; species Acidimicrobiales bacterium. The sequence goes on along the minus strand of DASUWA010000011.1, from coordinate 1,004 downwards.
TCCAGCTTCTTTATCAGGGAATCCTGTAACGGCGGATCACGTCTGAGGAACTGCGGTCCAGGTTGGTGACAGTAAAGATCGGCGACAGGTGGCCTGTGATGCCAGGTGGGTCGGAACTCACCGACGGGATCTCCGAATGGTATCGGTCAGGCATAGATCCCCACTCTTTTACCACCCGGGGTAGGGGAACTACGTTGCAGGCGATGGAAGAGCCGCCCGCAAGGCCTACAGCCCAGGCCGAGAAGTGCTCGGAATGCGGCTTCGATGGCCTCACCATCACGGCCACGAACGCCGAAAGAACGCTGCGTGGTCTAGGCCCTCGTTATAAGGAAGCGCTTGCTCTGCAGGAGGGAGAAGACCCCGACATCGTCTTGCGTCGGCGCCCAGATGCTCGCACCTGGTCGGCGCTCGAGTGCGCCGCCCACATGCGCGACGTCATCGCGTTTTGGGGATGGGGGCTTCACCAGGCGCTCACCAAGGAGCACCCAGAGCTACCCGACCCCGATCCGGATCTTCCCGACCGGACCGCTTCTGAAAGCTCATACAACAGCCAGGACCTCTTGAAAGTAGTTGAGGACCTATCGGCGAACGCCGACCGCATCGCCAGGAAAGCGGCCAATATCGCAGGCGATGCCTGGGATCGAGCCGTTACCTTTGGCAACCTTGATATGACCACTCTGGCTATCGTCCGTAAGGTCGCCCATGAGGGGCACCATCATCTGCTCGACATCGGTCGTTCAATCAATGCCGCGAGAACCACAAACTGACCTCCGTCAAGGCGACTACCCGACAGCGCCTTGGAGCGCCCCGCACTAACTCGCGTCCACAGCCAAGCTAGAGCGCAACACGAATCCCCGCGTACGGGATGTGATGCGATGAAGCAGCGGGTCGCCGCTGTTTGCGGGATGGTTCGGCTGGGGCGCTGAGCCGCCGCCGATGTCGGGAGGGTCGGATGGCTGTTGGGGCTGTGAAGAGGGTTGGGTCCTTCTCTCGCCGGGAGGGAC